>NZ_JAOQJI010000016.1:0-80118 GCF_025567125.1 Phocaeicola fibrisolvens
TTTTTTTGAGGAAAATCCAAACGACTTCAATCTGATATGAAACGACAGAGGCCATCTCAATTCATTTTGAGACGGCCTCTTTTGGTTAATAATAGATTCTCTATGGCTAAAACAGTTCAACTTTCGTGTGTCTGTTGGCTTCGGTCGGCAGATGGTCGGCAATTCCACCTCTGCTGATTTTTGTGATCCTTTCTGCAGGAATGCCGCGCTGCTTCAGTTCCGAAACGATAAAGTTCGCTCTTGACTGGCTCAATGAATCATTGATGCCGGATGTCCCTGTAGAACTGTCCGCTGCCCCGGTAACTCTTACATGCAAGTCATATTTCTTCGCGACCCTTGCCAATTCATCCAGATTGAGTTTCTGTGAAACATCTGTCAGGCGGGCCGTGTTAAGAGTGAAAAAGAAATATACGGGAGCTCCGATACAGCTATCCGAGACATGATTCACAACCATGGGATTGTCTCCTTCAGCTTTCATGAATTTATTCGATGCAAGGGAATCCGGATTCTACTTGTTCTTATTGTTGTTATGAATGTCTGCCGTATCGAGAGGGGATATTCCGTCCCAATGTCTGTGTTTCAGTCTTGCCCGCAATGAGTTCAACCCGCTATAATTATTTACAGGATATCCTTGTTGTCCATTCTTCTCATCTTCCAGCAAGTGTCCGTAGGTATCAAGCAGACCTTCGATTTCCAGAATCTTCTTCAGTTCAGCAAGCGTTCGTTTGTCGCGGTCATGTTGTCCGGCATAGCGGCTGTTCTTCTCAGACAACGCACGGGAATAATCGATGAGCTGTTCATTCCTGTGGATGTAATGCGTGACATCAGCAGCTCGTTTCCAACCTGTTTTCCCGAGGTGGAAGGTGAATCCGGCTGTCAGTGACACCATATGATCACCCAGACGGTTTGTTCGGCCATAACCATCAAAATTCTGTGAGGTTGTTGTCCCCGAGAACTCCAGTACCGCACTTACCCATTTGGAAATCCGATATTGTCCCTGAATACCGTATGAGAAGGCGAAAGGAGAAGTCTTGTTGGAGGAATTGTGTATCAGTCCGACTCCGACAAATGGGGCAAGTCCCCAGCGTATCTGCTCCTGTCCGGAATACCGATAACCAAGCAGGTTCCATAACAGATCAGCATGGACGCTATGGTAATTTTTCGTGGATAACCCGGCATCCTTGAATTGCAAACCGCTGTAATGTATGCGGGCACCTACAGACGGTGTAAACCATTTTCCGACGGCAAGGTTGTACGAGGGTTTCACACGTCCGAACAGGTCTTCGCAGCCAAGAGGCGTTCCGAGAAAAGCGGTTGCACCTCCGGTGACACTGACAAACCAATTGCCACTCCCGGTCCTTGGCACTACCACACCGTCAAGATAGACCGGTTGGAGGGGTTGGAACAGTTCTGTGGCATCATGGAAGAATTCATGTTGTTACAGTATCTCTTTCTGTATATCGTGAATTTGCCTGTACCTGCACGGAGCAGAGAACGGCAAAGATAAGAATGATTTGTTTTGTCTATTAGTCCTTTATATGCGGCAACGAATTTATTTTTATTCGGAGCACCCCTATTAAAGTACCAGCGTACAATGCCGCTTTCTGGTAAGGCTGCAGTGGCTGAATGTCTTTATTGCTTTCAGTTTAAGCATCGCATTAAAACTTCTTTATAATTGATTATTACAGCTTTGCCATTAAAGTTCTCATCCTACAATTATAAGCATCAATGGGACCAACAATCGAATCCGAAAACTGACATTAGCGATCTCTCAAAATCGAGTTCTTTTATTTCTTCCATCCTATGATGCTACTCTGTTCGCCAATCTGCTATCGTACCTGTTTCAGATGAGAACACTGCTCCTATTTTATAGAGTTTACGCTGGTCTGCTTCGTACTCCCGCGCATAGCCTTTTTCCTTAATCTGACGCAGAGCTTCTTCGGCTGTTCCATCCAGTTTAAACTCGAATATATAAACAAAGTCTGGAGTTTCCACGATACAGTCTACCCTGCCGTGACTCTGCACCTTTTCCGTATATACCGTATACACGCTGATAAGGCGCATCAACAGATAGAACGTATAGTGGAAATAACGCTCCCGTTCACGCTCATTTTCCTTACGGCGCATGGTGTACGGAATACTGGCTAAAAAGGAAGTAAGACTTGTACGGAAATCGTCCAACTCTCCTTTTTTTAGGCATGTCACTGCGTTTCTTATCCATGAAGGAGTATCTCCATTCGAAAAATAGCTGGAAGCAACCATCGTAAGAAAGCCACGCTTCACCTCCTTATTCGGATAATCCAAAAGGAAGGTGTTTTCTTCCAAATCGAAATCCTTTATCGTCAAGTAGCCGCTTTGGTAAATCATCGGCAACGGCTGTTCCACGTTGGCCTTGTAGTCGATGAACTCTTCCGCTGAATAGTACTTGCCCGTGATTTCGTTCATATTCTCGTCGGTGTGAGACAGTAGCCGGATAAGATAAGTCGGCGTACCACTCTTGAACCAGTAATCAGATATATCCATCGAAGCAAACGCATTAAGAAGACTGAACGGATTATATACATCAGACAATTTCTTACTGAAATGATAACCGTCATATTGTGCTTTAAGCATCGCCCGCATTTCATCATACGAACAACGGTACACTTCCGACATGGCCTCCATCGACTCCCGGAAAGTAGCATCCAGTTCTTCCTGAGATATGCCGCATAGCGTCTCATACTTGCCGTGCATACTAATGTCGAAAGGCTGGTTGAAACCGCTGAACACACTCACCTGCGAAAACTTCGTCACACCGGTCAGGAATACAAACTGGAGATGCTCGTCGGCACTCTTGAAAGCGGAATAAAAGGCTTTCAATGTATTCCGGTTCCGCTCTTCCAAGGAAGCGTCTGTATCCAACACGTCCAAGATGGGTTTGTCATATTCATCAATCAGGACAACGGCCCTCCTCCCGGTATGCTCATGGGCCGCACGAATGACCTCGGCAAAGAAATCGCCCAGCCCCAAATTACGGCTCTTTTCGGGAAAAGCGTACTGATCGGCCCACGAAGAAATGTAATAACCGAGCTTTCTTTCCAGTTCGCCGGGAAGCGTGAAATCTGTTCCGTTGAAATCCAGATGAAATACGGGATAGACTTTCCAGTCCTTCTCCAGCGCGTCTATCTTCAATCCTTTGAACAGTTCTTTCCTTCCTAAGAAATAGTTCTTCAAGGTAGAGACAAGAAGACTCTTCCCGAAACGGCGCGGACGGCTGAGGAAGTAAATCTTGCCTTCCTTTACCAGACTGTAAACCAAATCTGTTTTATCCACATAAACATAGCCGTCTTCTATCAACTGGTCGAAACTCTGGATTCCTATTGGGTACTTCATCTTGATACAATCTTACAATTTGACTTTTTAGATGCACACATACAAAAATAACTTTTTCTTTTGAAAGCAACTGTCATTTTGCTCATTTTTTCTTCTTCAGAAAAGGAAATTCAGCCCTCAGGTCAATCCTCATGCACAAACTGTGCAGGAGAAGAAGTTTCGAAAAATCAAGGAGAAACAGAAAACTTCCTAAAATAGGAGATGAAGAAAAACAAGAAAGCTGTTTCAGCAACAAAAAGAACACCATAAAGTGGAATAAACCTTCATTCAGTCATGCCAGGAAATTCCAAATTCACGCTTGAAATAGAAAATAATGTCCTCAAAAATCTTCATTTTAAGGCCTTCAAAAAAGACACAAGTGCGTTTGTCCGAAAACTCCTAAGCGTTTACCGAAAAACGCTTTGACGTTTGGAGTGAAACGCCTTTACGTTTGCCTCCGAACGTCAAAGCGATTTTTCCGGATTTTCATTTTTCATTCTCCCGGGACGACCGTTCCACTCTCCGTCTCCCCCTCTACAGATTATTGTGGAGCCGATGAGGTTTTCGGGTTCCAAAAGGCGGCTACACAGAAGAGGCTTTTTGCCGCCAGACACAGTTAGCAGAATCAGCCAATTCTATCCTTTTTGACAGGGATTTCTCAAAACAGCAAACATTCTGACAAAAAAAGAATGTCATTCCCGAAGCAAGAAAGACTCCTGAAAGCCTTTGCGGGAATGACATTCCTTATTTTAAATCATCTCTGGCGGCGCACTCACACGCCCTGCATCTTAAATGCCCAAAGATTTCTTTACTGCATCTACTTTTTCTTTGGCGTCGGCCAATGCACCTGCATAGCACTTCGGACAATGCATTTCGCCCTTGATTTCCATGTAGAACTTAATCTTAGGTTCTGTTCCGGAAGGACGTACAGAAACTTTTGTACCGTCGGCTGTAAAGAACTGAAGCACGTTGGAAGGTTCCGGCATATCCAGGTCTGTGGACTTTCCGGTGTTGTCGGTAGCCTTCAAGGTCTTGTAGTCTTTTACCAAAACCACTTCCGAGCCACCCAGTTCTTTCGGCGGACATGCACGGAAGTTTTCCATCATGGCCTTGATTTCATCGGCACCCGTCTTACCCGGTTTCACTACGTTGACAGTCACTTCCAGTGAGAAGCCGTATTCTACGTAGATTTCCATCAGTATGTCATACAAGGTCTTGCCCTGGTCTTTGGCCCATGCGCAGATTTCAGCCAGCAGTGAGCAGGCAGAAACGGCATCTTTATCACGTACGAAGTCTTCAGCCAGGAATCCGTAGCTTTCCTCACCGCCACCGATGTATTGTTCCTTGCCTTCACGCAGACGGATTTCACGGGCAATCCATTTGAAACCAGTGTAGCAGTCAAGCATCTTGATGTGGTTCTTGTCGGCCACTTTCTTAATCAGCTCTGTGGTTACGATGGTCTTCACGATGAACTCGTTGCCTTTCATCTTACCCATAGCGATACGGTTCTTGATGATGTAGTACAGGAAAATCAAGCAGGTCTGGTTACCGTTGATCAATACCCATTCGCCCTTGCTGTCCTTGCAAGCCATACCCACACGGTCGGCATCGGGGTCGGAAGCCATCACGATGTCGGCATCGATTTCCTTGGCCAGCTTGATGGCCAATGTCAGTGCTTCTGCATTTTCCGGGTTCGGAGATACCACTGTAGGGAAGTCGCCGCTCTTCACCATCTGTTCGGCTACGCAATGTACGTTTTCAAAGCCCCACAATTTGAGTGACTGCGGAATCAGTTTCATACCGGTACCGTGAATCGGCGTGTAGACAATCTTCAGGTCTTTCTGACGCTTGATCACTTCCGGGTCGATAGACAAGGTGTGAACCTGACGCAGGTATTCGTCGTCAATTTCCTTGCCGATAATCTGAATCAGTTCCTTGTTACCCTGGAACTTGATTTCGCTCACGCTGGAAATCTTGTTCACTTCGTCGATGATGCCCTTGTCGTGTGGAGCCAGCACCTGTGCACCGTCGTCCCAGTAAGCCTTGTAACCGTTGTATTCTTTCGGGTTGTGAGAAGCCGTGATGTTGATACCGCTCTGGCAGCCCAGGTGACGGATGGCAAATGACATTTCCGGTGTAGGACGCATGTCATCGAACAGATAAACCTTGATGCCGTTGGCCGTGAAGATGTCGGCAGAAATTTCCGCAAACTTGCGGCTGTTGTTACGGCAGTCGTGACCTACCACTACCGAGATGTCTTTCTTTCCGGCAAAGCATTTGTTCAGGTAGTTGGCCAAGCCCTGTGTGGCGGCACCTACCGTGTAGATATTCATTCTGTTGGAACCGGCTCCCATGATGCCGCGCAAACCACCTGTACCGAATTCAAGGTCTTTATAGAAGGCATCAATCAATTCCGACTTGTCGGGATTTTCAAGCATGCGTTTCACTTCAGCCTGTGTTTCGGCGTCGTAGGCAGCCGTCAGCCATGTCTGAGCTTTCTCAGTACACTGTTGAATCAATTCATTGTTTTCCATGATTATACTATTTAATAAATTAAATTACATATCAATAACACTGACAAAAATAGACCATTCGGATAAATTATCCTAATAAAAGACGACGTATTTTTTAGAGTCATTCCAAAAAGATTGCAGCTTCGGGATTTCTTAATATCTTTGTAACCGCTTAACAAATACGAAAAATGAGACAAAAAATGATACTGGCACTGGCCTTGGCGGGGGTACTCTCCGGACAGGCCCAGAATGTCACCGACAACTACTTCCGTTCTCCGTTCGACTTCCCGATTCTGCTCAGCGCCAACTTTGGCGAGCTGCGCCCCAATCATTTCCACAACGGACTGGACATCAAGACACAAGGGGTAACCGGCAAACCCATTTACTGCATTGCCGACGGCTATGTATCGCGTGTGGCGGTATTGCACGGAGGATACGGACAGGCTCTCTATATCACCCATCCCAACGGACTGACTTCGGTGTACGGACACGTGGTGTCATTTGCCAAGAACATACAGGCTTACGTGCGCCAGTACCAGTATGCACACGAAACGTTTACCTGCGACCTGAAATTCCAACCCGGGCAGTTCCCGGTGAAAAAGGGGGATATCATTGCCCTGAGCGGCAACGAGGGGGCTTCGGCTGGACCTCACCTGCATCTGGAGCTGCGGCAGACGGAAACGGGGGAATACATTGACCCCATGCCTTATTTCAAGCGTTTCCTGAAAGACAGCAAGGCGCCCGTGGCCAGCCTCATCGGCATTTATCCGATTCAGGGAGAGGGTGTGGTGAACGGCAGCACGCAAAAGAAGCTGCTCAACGTAAATGCCCTGAGACAGCCCATCCACGCATGGGGGAAAATCTATACGGGCATCAGCGCCAAGGATTACATGGACGGTACCTCGAACTTCTACGGCGTACACTCGGTCACGCTTTATGTGGACTCGGTACAGGTGTTCAACAGCACGACCGACCGGGTGCTGCCCGACGAAAACCGCATGATTAACGGGTTTACGGACTACGACGAGCTGACCCGCACGCGGCGATTGATTATGCGTTCCTATAAGTTGCCCGGCAACCGGCTCCGGCTGCTCCGCACGGATGAGAACCGGGGTGCCGTAGACATCCACGAGGAACGGGACTATCATTTCCGCTACGTGCTGGAAGACAATTTCGGCAACCGCAGAACGTATGCATTTACCATAAAGGGCAAACGGCAGGAAATTCCTGAATACAAGCCGGAGGCTGACGAGATGCTTTACTGGAACCGGACCAATGTCATCCAGCAACCGGGCATGGAGCTGGTGGTGCCCCGCTACTACGTATATGACAACGTGCCGCTCCACACCCGCGTCAAGGGGGACAGCTCGCACATCGCCTTCGACTATGTGCTGGATGCAGGACGGACACCTATCCACAGCTACTGCGACTTGTCCATCGGCCTGCGCCACAAACCGGTGGCCGACACCACGAAATACTACATCGTACAGAAGGCCGGCAAATGGCGGAGCTCCATGGGCGGAAAATACGAGAACGGATGGGTCAAGACCCGGATACGTTCCCTCGGTACTTTCTCTGTCGATGTGGATACCGTGGCACCGAAAATTACTCCCGTCGGACAGGGCGGATGGCGCAGCAACCGGCAAATCCGGTTTCGCATCAGCGACGCCGAATCGGGTATCGGCACCTACAAGGTGTACATTGACGGGAAGTTTGTCCTCTTCGGCCTGAAGAAAGGCATTCTGGTGATACAAGACCCGGAAAAGGTGAAAAAAGGAGTTCCCCACAAGGCCGAGGTGACCGTGACCGACCAATGCGGAAACACGGCCCGCAAGGAATACAAGTTCTGAAAGAATCAATAACTCAAATCATAAACAACCTACCTACATGAAAATGAAAAAAATAATGCTGGCTGTCTTTCTGCTGACAGCATGTATTGCCAACGGATGGGCATGTACCAACTTCATTGTCGGAAAGAAGGCTTCGGCCGACGGTTCCGTCATCGTTTCTTACTCGGCCGACTCTTACGGCATGTTCGGCTACCTGTGCCACTACCCGGCTGCCCAGCATGCACCGGGCGAAATGCGCGACATCTACGACTGGGATTCGGGCAAATACCTGGGCAAAATCAAGGAAGCCAAACAGACCTACAACGTCATCGGCAACACGAACGAGTTTCAGGTGACCATCGGGGAAACCACTTTCGGCGGACGTCCGGAACTGGTGGACAGCACCGGCATCATGGACTACGGAAGCCTGATTTACGTGGCCCTGCAACGTTCGCGCACGGCTAAGGAAGCCATCAAAATCATGACCGACCTGGTGAAAGAATACGGTTACTACAGCAGCGGTGAATCGTTCTCGATTGCCGACCCGAACGAAGCCTGGATCATGGAAATGATTGGAAAAGGACCGGGCGTGAAAGGGGCTGTATGGGTGGCTGTCCGTATACCGGACGACTGCATTGCCGCTCATGCCAACCAAAGCCGCATCCACAAGTTCGACATGAACGACAAGGAAAACTGCCTGTATGCACCCGACGTGATTTCCTTTGCCCGCGAAAAAGGCTATTTCAGCGGCAACAACAAGGACTTCAGCTTTGCCGATGCCTACTGCCCGCTCGATTTCAGCTGCCTGCGTTTCTGCGAGGCACGTGTGTGGAGCTTCTACAACATGTTCAGCAAGGCGACCGGTCAGTCTTACCTTTCTTATATCCAGGGCGAGAGCAAGGAGCCGATGCCGCTTTACGTAAAACCGGACCAAAAGATTTCGGTACGCGACATCCAGCATGCCATGCGTGACCACTACGAAGGTACTCCGCTCGACATCACCAAGGACATGGGTGCCGGCTGTTTCGAGATGCCTTACCGCCTGTCGCCGCTGACTTTCAAGGTGGACGGACAGGAATATTTCAACGAACGTCCCATCTCTACCCAGCAGAGCGGTTTCGTATTCGTTTCACAGATGCGTTCCAACCTGCCCGACGCCATCGGCGGTGTACTCTGGTTCGGTCTGGACGACGCCAACATGACGGTCTTCACTCCGGTGTACTGCAATACGGACAAGGTGCCTTATCCTTACCAGCAGGGACACGGTGACTGCGTAACCTTCTCATGGGATTCCGCGTTCTGGATTTACAACTGGGTGGCCGACATGATCCGTCCGCGCTACAACCTGATGGTGGAAGACATGCGCACCGTGCAGAACAGCCTGGAAGATACTTATGCGCAGGCACAGGAAGGCATTGAAAGCACGGCCTTGAAACTGTATCAGCAAGACCCGGCCAAAGCCAAGGAATTCCTGACCAACTACACGCAGATGACGGCACAGACTGCCGTAGACAGCTGGAAGAAACTGGGCGAATTCCTCATCGTACGCTACAACGACGGTGCCGTGAAACGTATGCAGAACGGACAGTTACAACGCCCGGCTACCGGCAACACGGCTCCGCTGGACCGCCCGGGATACAGCAAGGAATTCTTGCAGGAACTGGTGAAATCAACCGGCGAACGCTACAAAATGAAAGAACTGAAGTAAGCAGATTTTCTTCTGCTTTCTCGTTCTACAATCAAAAGTTATGATTATTTTTGCAAAAAATAAATACAAGCGAATCTGAAAAAACTCAATGATAGAGAAACATATCGTACTCGAAGATATTGACCCGGTGATCTTCTATGGCGTGAACAATGCCAACATGCAAATGATCAAGGCCCTGTTTCCCAAGCTGCGGATTGTGGCGCGCGGAAACGTCATCAAAATCATGGGAGACGAGGAGGAAATGTGCGCTTTCGAAGAGGCCGTCCTGGCTCTGGAGAAGCACTGCGTACAGTACAACTCGCTCAACGAAGAAGTGATTCTGGACATCGTGAAGGGCAATGCCCCGAAAATTGAAAAGACGGGTGATGCCATCGTGTTCAGTGTGACGGGCAAGCCGATTACTCCGAGAAGTGAAAACCAGCTGAAGCTGGTGCGCGAATTCGAAAAGAATGACATGATTTTTGCCATCGGTCCGGCGGGTTCGGGAAAGACTTACACGGCCATCGCCCTGGCGGTACGGGCCCTGAAGAACAAGGAAATCAAGAAAATCATCCTCAGCCGTCCGGCCGTGGAAGCGGGCGAGAAACTGGGATTCCTGCCCGGCGACATGAAGGACAAGATTGACCCTTACCTGCAACCACTGTATGATGCGCTTCAGGACATGATTCCGGCGGCCAAGCTGAAGGAATACATGGAACTGAACGTCATCCAAATTGCACCGCTGGCCTTCATGCGCGGACGTACGCTGAACGACGCAGTGGTCATCCTGGACGAAGCGCAAAACACCACCACCCAGCAAATCAAGATGTTTCTCACCCGAATGGGCATGAACACCAAGATGATTGTGACGGGCGACATGACGCAGATTGACCTTCCCGCCTCGCAGACTTCGGGACTCGTGCAGGCCATGAAAATCCTGAAAGACGTGAAAGGTATCAGCTTCATCGAACTGAATAAGAAAGACATTGTCCGCCACAAACTGGTGACCCGCATCGTGGAAGCCTACGAGAAATTCGAGGAAAAAGAGAAAGCGGAAAGAAAACAACTGCGTGCTGCCAGAGAAGCCGAAAAGACTCCACAGGCATGAACATAACGAATCCTATTCATTACTAAACATAACAAGACAATGAGCAAAGCATTAACAAAAACAGACTTCCACTTTCCTGGACAGAAAAGTGTGTATCACGGAAAAGTACGTGATGTGTACAACATCAACGATGAAAAGTTAGTAATGGTTGCTACCGACCGTATCTCGGCATTCGATGTCGTGCTACCGGAAGGTATCCCTTATAAAGGACAGATGCTGAACCAGATTGCAGCTAAATTCCTGGACGCTACCACAGACATCTGCCCGAACTGGAAACTGGCTACTCCCGACCCGATGGTTACCGTGGGTGTGATGTGCCAGGGATTCCCAGTAGAAATGATTGTACGCGGCTACCTTTGCGGAAGCGCATGGCGTGCCTACAAGGGCGGCGCGCGTGAAATCTGCGGTGTACGTCTGCCGGAAGGCATGAGAGAAAACGAGAAATTCCCTCATCCGATTATCACTCCGACCACCAAGGCCGAAATGGGTATGCACGACGAAGATATCTCTAAAGAAGAAATTCTGGCCAGAGGGTTGGCTACTCCGGAAGAATATGCCATCCTGGAGAAATATACACTGGCTTTGTTCGAACGCGGTACGCAGATGGCGGCTGAACGTGGCCTGATTCTGGTAGACACGAAATATGAATTCGGAAAGCACAACGGCCAGATTTATCTGATGGACGAAATCCATACACCGGACTCCAGCCGTTACTTCTACTCAGAAGGTTATCAGGAACGCTTCGAAAAGGAAGAACCGCAGAAGCAGCTTTCAAAGGAATTCGTACGCGAATGGCTGATGGCCAACGGCTTCCAAGGCAAGGAAGGCCAGCAGGTACCTGAAATGACTCCAGCCATCGTGGAATCTATCAGCGACCGCTACATCGAGTTGTTTGAGCACATCACAGGCGAAAGCTTCGTAAAAGGTGACACAGAAAACCTTGCCAAACGCATCGAAAAGAACGTAACAGACTATCTGATTCTTTAATCGAAGAACTGACTGATCTCCCTTTGTAGAATGATTTCCTTCATTCACAAAGGGAGATTAACTTATTTGTCCCAACTTAACTTTGCAGACATGTCTCATTATCCACAAGAAAATATCAAACCATACAACGAAAAAGAGGGCAAGGCTGCCCAGGTAGAAAAAATGTTCGACCACATCGCTCCGGCCTACGACAACCTGAACCACCTGATGTCGTGGGGCATCGACAAAAGCTGGCGACGGAAGGCTATCCGCTTGCTAAAGCCTTATCACCCGCAACACATCATGGATGTGGCTACCGGTACAGGAGACTTTGCCATTCAAGCCTGCCGGATGCTGCAACCGGCCGAACTGATTGGAACGGATATTTCAGAGGGCATGATGAACGTGGGACGTGAGAAAGTGAAACAGCTGGGACTTGACAAGCAAATATCTTTCGCCAAAGAAGACTGTACGGCACTCTCTTTCCCGGAAAACCGCTTTGACGCCATTACAGTGGCCTTTGGCATACGTAATTTTGAACATCTTGACCTGGGCCTGAAAGAGATGTACAGAGTGCTGGTGCCCGGCGGACACCTCGTCATTCTGGAACTGTCAGAACCGGAACATTTTCCCATGAAGCAAGGATATGCGATTTATTCCAAAATCGTAATCCCGGCACTGGGAAAACTTCTCTCGAAAGACCGAAGCGCCTATACCTATCTACCGCAATCCATCAAGGCTTTCCCGCAAGGAGAAATCATGCAGGAAATCATCCGAAAAGCCGGATTCAGCCAAGTGAAATTCCAACGGCTGACACTGGGGACATGCACTCTTTATTTTGCTACCAAATAACTAAATTCTTTGAACCTATGAGAAAATTTGGACTGATTGGTTATCCGCTTGGACATTCTTTCTCCAAGAACTTCTTCAATGAAAAATTCCATTCCGAAAATATTGATGCCGAATATGTAAACTTCGAAATTCCAAGCATCGAAGAACTGCCGCAAATTATCAAAACCAACCCTAACCTGGCAGGACTGAACGTGACGATTCCTTACAAGGAAAAAGTGATTTCGTATCTGGACGAACTGGATAAGGACGCACAGGCAATCGGGGCTGTCAATGTCATCAAAATAGAGCATACCAAGGGGGGCCCAAAACTGATTGGCTATAATTCCGACATTATCGGGTTTGTCCGTTCTATCGAGGCCTTGCTGGAACCTTATCACAAAAAAGCGCTGATTCTGGGCACAGGCGGGGCTTCAAAAGCCATTCATCAGGGGTTGAAACAGCTGGGACTGGAAACGCTGTTCGTATCGCGCAGCAAACACAATGATGAAGTTATTACGTACGAAGAAATTACACCTGAAATCATGCAGGACTACAAGGTCATCGTGAACTGTACGCCGGTGGGCATGTATCCGAAGGCCGACGAATGTCCGAATATCCCTTACGAACTGCTGACTCCGCAACACCTGTTGTACGACCTGCTCTACAATCCGAACACCACGCTTTTCATGAAGAAGGGAAGTGACCAGGGAGCCATCGTCAAAAACGGGCTGGAAATGCTCTTGTTGCAGGCTTTCGGGGCATGGGATATCTGGAACAGCTAACCACAGACTCAATACCCATTTTCAATGACCACAAAAAAGAAAATCCTCTGGTCGGCAGGCATCGTGATACTGCTGGTCGTGGGAATCGTCGTCGGGGGAGGTCTCTACCTGATTGACTTTGCGCTCCGCCCGGAAAACCGGGGGAAAAACATGGTGGAATCTGAAACTTTCATGCGAAAGGAATATCCTCAGATTGTCCAATGGCTGGACAGTCTGGAGGAACATCATGCGCTCCGGGATACGTTTATCCTCGCGCCCGACGGCATCCAGATGCATGCCTTTTATGCACACGCCTCCCGCCCTACTGCCCGCACGGCAATTATCGTACACGGTTATACGGACAATGCCATCCGCATGTTTCACATCGGGTATCTCTACAACCATTCGCTGGACTGTAATATCTTGTTGCCGGACTTGCGCTATGCGGGACTGACGGAAGGGGATGCCATTCAGATGGGGTGGCTGGACCGGAAGGACGTGATGCAATGGATAGACGTAGCACCGGCTTTGTTCGGCGATTCCTTACAGGCGGTGGTGCATGGCATCTCTATGGGGGCGGCCACTAGCATGATGCTGTCGGGGGAAGCGACGCCCGACTACGTGACTTGCTTCGTGGAGGACTGCGGCTATACCAGTGTGTGGGACCAGTTCAGCAAGGAACTGAAAGGATTGTTCGGCTTGCCTCCTTTCCCGTTGCTCTACACGGCCAGCTGGATTTGCCAGCTACAGAACGGATGGAACTTTCAGGAGGCATCGGCTTTGTCGCAAGTGGCGAAATGCCGCAAGCCGATGCTGTTCATCCACGGTGACAACGATGACTTTGTACCGACGTGGATGGTGTATAAGCTTTATGAGGCCAAACCGGCTCCCAAAGAACTGTGGATTACGGAGGGTGTGGACCATGCCCATTCCTACAAGCTGTACCCGGACGAATACACGGAACGGGTAAAGGCTTTTACGGAAAAATACTTACACTGACTCTCAGAAGAAGGCGGTCTTGAAACAGAAGCTCTGAACAGGCCGACTTACAATTCCTAAATAATACCCTAAAAAAATCTCCTGCTTCAGTCCTCATTTATCTTCAATGAAAGGACGAAAGCAGGAGATTTTTACGTTGGAATTCCAATTAATCAATTATTGACTTTCACGATTTTATTTCTTTGAGAGGGATGCTTTCTGTGTATCTGTTTGCCTCTCTCCGAATCAAGCCTGAAGTTCCTCACATTCTTTCAGCCACAACGCTGCACTGGCATCACTCGGCATACGCCAGTCGCCCCGTGGACTCAAGGAAACGGAACCGACTTTCGGACCGTCGGGCAAGCAAGAACGCTTGAACTGCTGGGCAAAGAAACGACGGTAGAAATTTGTCAGCCATTTCTTGATGGTCGTACTGTCGTACGTGCCGCGGAAAGCAATCTCAGCCAGATAGAAGATTTTGGCCGGACGGAAGCCGAAACGCAGGAAATGGAACAGGAAGAAGTCGTGCAGCTCGTAAGGGCCCACCAAATCTTCGGTCTTCTGCTTGATGTTGCCGTTCTCGTCGGCTGGAATCAGTTCCGGACTGATTGGGGTATCAATGATGTCGAGCAGGGTATTGCGGGACAAAGTATCCACTCCCGTCTGTGCCACCCAATTGACCAGATAACGAACCAAGGTCTTGGGGATGCTGGCATTCACGCCGTACATCGACATGTGGTCGCCGTTGTAGGTAGCCCATCCCAGGGCAAGCTCCGACAGGTCGCCAGTACCGATGACCAGTCCGCCCAGCTTGTTGGCGTAATCCATCAGAATCTGCGTCCGCTCGCGAGCCTGTCCGTTTTCATAAGTCACATCGTGTACCGACATGTCCTGGCCAATATCTTGGAAATGCTGGATGCAGGCATCCTTGATGCTGATTTCCTTCGTTGTCACCTGCAGGGAACCCATCAGGGAAAGGGCATTGTGATACGTACGGTCGGTGGTTCCGAACCCCGGCATGGTCACACCCACGATTCCCTTCCGCGGCAAACCCAGCTTGTCGAAAGTCTTGACACAGACCAACAAGGCCAGCGTGGAGTCCAGTCCCCCTGAAATACCCAATACGACGGTCTTGCAATGGGTATGCACCAGACGTTTGGCCAATCCGGCCACCTGAATGGAGAAGATTTCCTCGCAGCGCTCATCCAGCTGACGGCTGCCTGAAGGCACGAAAGGATGAGGTTCTATCGGACGGGTCAGACTCAGTTCACGCGAAGAAACCAGTTCCGTACTGACATGCTGTACGGGTATCTCCTGATGAGTCCGTACGCTGGCCGCAAACGTAGTGTTCACCAAGCGTTCCCCTCTCAGGCGTTCCACATCAATCTCACTGATGACCAGCTGTTCTTCGAAAGAGAAACGTTCGGAAGCGGCAAGCAGACTGCCGTTTTCGTAAATCAGGGCATTCCCCGCGAAAACCACGTCGGTAGTCGATTCACCAAAACCACAGGAAGAGAATACATATCCTGCCAGACACCGTGCCGACTGCTGTGCCAGCAAAGAACGGAGGTACTGGTGCTTGCAGATATTTTCCGTATCGGCCGACAGGTTGAAGATAATCTCGGCTCCTTTCAGCACCAGGGTAGAACTAGGGGGTACGGGCGCCCATACATCTTCGCAGATTTCTACGCCAAAGCAGACCTCCGGCGTATCGAAAAGCAAACGGGCACTCATGGGAACTACCTGTCCGCAGAGACGGACGGTGGTAGAATCGGGATGAGCCACCGACGGAGTGAACCAACGCTGCTCATAAAATTCTTTATAGTTAGGAAGGTAAGTCTTAGGCACGAGTCCCAGAATCTTTCCCTTCTGAAAAATCACCGCACAATTCATCAAAGTGGAATTCACCATGACTGGCATGCCGACAATGGAAATAATATCCAGCTGACGTGTGTTGTTGACTATCTGCATCAGGGCGAACTCTGCCTGCTCCAGCAACAAACTCTGGGCAAACAAATCCCCACAGGAATATCCGGTCAAATTTAACTCCGGAAAAACAATAATCTGCACACCTTTTCCATCGGCTATGACAATCTGTTTCTCTGTCTGCTGCGCATTAAACTTGCAGTCGGCCACCTTCACCGCCGGAATGGCTGAAGCCACTTTTACAAAACCAAATCTCATATAATTTGTTATATATAAATAGACAGTGCAAAAATAAACAATATTTACACATGCACCTACCTCGAAAGCGGAGATTTTAATAATCAAATACAAAGTAAAAAAAACAAAAAAGTAAAGATTCTATTTGCAAACAGAAAAAATCTTTGTATATTTGCCTTCGAATTAGAATTGTAATAATTACATAATTGAAAAATAGATATGACAGCATACGAATACCTGCTCAACCACCACATCAAGCCATCTGTGCAGCGCATTGCCATCATGGATTATCTACTGAAACACAAAACTCATCCATGCATTGATGAAATCTATACGGCACTGTGCAAGGAAATTCCTACACTTTCAAAAACAACAGTGTACAATACACTGAAATTGTTTGTGGAACAGGGGGCGGCAAAAATGCTGACCATAGACGAAAAAAATGCCTGTTTCGACGGTGACATGCAACCGCACGCACATTTCCAGTGCAAGGTTTGCAATAAAATATACGATATGCCTGTCAAAGTACATCTTGAAGAAACAGAAGCATTCCTGAAAGACGGATTTATCGTAGAAGAAGTACATCAGTATTACAAAGGTATCTGTCCGGATTGCACAGAAAAAAACATAATCAATAACTAAAAAACATAACTTATTAATATATAACTAACTACTTAAAATTTTAAACGTATGAAAAAATTTATCTGTACTGTTTGTGGTTACATCTATGAAGGTGAAGCAGCTCCTGAAAAATGTCCGATGTGTAAAGCTCCTGCTTCTAAGTTCAAAGAACTGGAAGAAGCTGAAGGTGGCTTGCAGTTTGTAGACGAACACGTTATCGGCGTAGCTAAAGGTTGCGACGACGAAATGATTAAGGACCTGAACAACCACTTCATGGGTGAATGTACTGAAGTTGGTATGTACTTGGCCATGAGCCGTCAGGCTGACCGCGAAGGTTATCCGGAAGTTGCAGAAGCTTTCAAGCGCTATGCTTGGGAAGAAGCTGAACACGCTGCTAAATTCGCAGAATTGCTGGGTGACTGCGTATGGGATACTAAGACAAACCTTGAAAAGCGTATGAACGCTGAATGCGGCGCTTGCGAAGACAAGAAACGTATCGCTACTCGCGCTAAACAGCTGAACCTGGATGCTATCCATGACACAGTTCATGAAATGGCTAAAGACGAAGCTCGTCACGGAAAAGGTTTCGAAGGTCTGTACAACAGATATTTCAAGAAATAATTGAAAGCACTGACTTTCATTACAAAAGAGAGAGACCACCTCGACCCACGAGGATGGTCTCTCTTTTTTTCATATCCACTCCGCTTCAGTTCTTTCAGGAGAATACCAGAGTACTTTAAAGAAAGTACCCGCAGTAGTTCTTTGGCTGTACTGGAGTGCTTCTTTGAAAGTTCTGGAATATTTCTTTAAAAGTAGGAGAAAAATATAACTTGATTAACGGACTGTTCTTCCCAACCATGTCAACTTGTGCCAAAGGGTTTCCAGCGGACCGCGTTTGAAATGCCGGAACCACCAATGGGAAAAAGCCAACTGCAACAGGAAGAAAACGATTCCCACCAACAAGCTGACAGTGGTACCACAATACTGATGCAAGGCCAATCCATAGCCGAAATACAGGAAACTTCCAATGACCGACTGCATAATGTAATCGGTAAGGCTCATTCTTCCGTAGGGCACCAGAATCTTCTGTATCTTGCCCTTCCCCATCCAATAGAGCAACAAAAACGCAGAGACCATGGTCAGCATAAAACAGAAATTATACCAGGAATTCAGGATGGTCTTCAGGCTGTCCAGCATCAAAGGCTGAGACACTAACGCAAAGACAAAGGCCTTGACAAAATAAAAGGCCACTGCCAGCGGAAGAGAAAAGCACAACACGTAGGTCCAGAAGCTGCGGGAACGTCCCAGGGCCGTTTCTGAAGATGAATCGAAATACCCCATCCGGCCAATCCACAGGCCGAGCACAAACAAGGCACAAGTCTGGAATACTCTGCCGTAGCACCATGCCCAGTTCAGACTGGCCAGCTGTCCGATAGTAAAATTCATCTTCACCATCTCCCACCAGGAATCTCCTCCCAGCTGCGGATACACGTCTCCTAACGAGAAAATCATCTGACGGGGTGCATAGTCCGGACTGAGCCATCCACACACCACTTTTATCCATTCCACCGGCTGAAGCATCAGTATGAAGGAAAGTATCAGCAAGGACCGGTTCTTCCAATGACGAACGGGCACCAGAATGAAACCCAGAATGGCGTAAAGCACCAATATCTCACCGGGAAAAAACAGGGAATTCACAAAACCGAATCCCAACAGCAGTACCAGTCTCCACATGTAGCGTCCTTTGAAATCTTCTCCACGTTTTGCGGCACTACGGCTCTGCAAATAGAAAGTAAAACCAAACAGCAAGGCAAAAATAGCATAAGCCTTTCCCGAAAACAGGAAGAACAACATATCCCACAACGTCTCATCCAAATGCGCCAATACCGGAGAAGAAGGTTCGGGAAAAGAATAAAAATTGAAATGTTCGATGTTATGGAGCAGAATAATCCCCATTACGGCAAATCCCCTCAGCGCATCAATGGCCAGGATTCGCTCTTTTTTCTGTATGTTTTCCATGAAAGATTCATATTAACAAAAAAGAAAACGGAAAACCGTTTCATTCATCATCCGGATTTCCGTTTTCGCGCCCAAAATGAAACACCTGTCAGCGATTCATTCTGTCTACTATTTCTTTATTCTCAATCCTTGGTAGAATCAGTTGCAGCAGCTGGAGTAGTTGTAGCAGCCGCATCCTTCTGAGGAGCAGCAAAACCTGCAGGAGCATTCAACGGATTAGTCTTCTGTTCTTTCACTGCCTGTTCCATGATAACTGAAGAACCTTCAGTCTGAGACGGAACTACGTATGCAGTAGCCACACTGACAATCACCATAAATGCAGCCAGTCCCCAAGTCAATTTCTCAATAAAATCGGTTGTCTTACGAACTCCCATAATCTGATTGGAAGATGCAAAACTGGAAGAAAGGCCTCCTCCTTTTGAGTTCTGTATCAATACGACAAAGCACATCAATACAGCTGCAAGTACCATTAATACGACAAATAATAAATACATTTTCTTTTATTTTGATTTAGCGTTAATAATCAACTTCTCTAAAAATCTAATTTGGTCTGCAAAGTAAGTATTTTTTTTCGGATATTTCAAATTTAATTTTTTAATAATTTCCAGTGCTTTATCATATCGTTGTTGTTTAACATAAATTTTAGCCAAGGTTTCTGTGAAATAATTTTCTTCCTCTTCTACTTCAGGAACTTCGTTCACAATCTCAGAAGGAGGCACTCCTTCTTTTTCTTCTTTTGAGGGAAGACAGGGCTCCTCCACACCTGCTTCTTCCGGCACCTGCTTTTCTTCCGGATGTTCTTCCTCTTTCGCGTTCTTTTCAATGAAACTGTCAATCAGTTCCTGCCCTCTGAGAGGAGCTACAGCCACGGTATCCCCGGCCTGGACTTCTTCCTCCAACACAGAAGTATAATCCACCGCTTCCGCAGGCAACGGCAACAGAGTCTCGGCTGAAGGCTCACTGGCATCGGCCAGGAAACGGTCTATCAAATCCAGCGTTCTGTCGTCCGAACCCGGATGAGAAGATTCTTTTGGCCCTGCATGCTGTTTGATTACGAAATGTTCCCCTTCAATTGCATAAAACAGCACACTCAAATCGGCCACAAACAACGCCCCTTTGCGCAATTCTTCCTGAAAAGAAGGATCGTGCAACAGAAACAGATTCTTCAAATATAAAATACGGGCTGTTTGAAAATAAGGATAACGTTCCAAAAGCTGACGCAATTCATAAAGACTCTCTGTCCCCAACGACTCTGGATGCTCAATCCATTGCTGCAAATGCTGTTGTATCATCATTTTACCAGTTGGCTACCGTCGCATTAAAAATTTGCTCTACAATTTCGTCGATCATCTGCTGTACGAGTTCCTCTTGCACGGAAGAAAGCTGCTGGCTGGCATTGTATTCACGACTGGCTGTAAACTGCTGGTCAGAGAAGTCTTCCGCATGATTTGAGTTGTTCACAAACCTCACGTTAACCGTCATTCGCAACTCAGCCATTGTAGAATATCCGTCGGAACCTACTCCCTTATTATAGGCATCATAGTTCGTGATTTCACCCGAAAGCTCCAGGTCCCCTCCCTGACGTACTTGCTTCAGACGCGTCTGCTGCATGTATTTATCCTGCAACGACGTGTTGAACATAGACTCCATCGGTCCCCATACAAATGCAGCCGAACGGTTCGGGAAGTTCTGGAAACTGATGGTCTTCACTTTATCATAATTAATGGAAGAACCGTTAAATTTATAAGACACCGTACATGCCGTAAGAATGCACAGCACTACCGGCAATACATATTTTGTCAGTCTGACATATTTTTTATTCAAGGCCATATTCTTTTATCTTTCTATAAAGTGTTCGTTCTGAAATTCTCAAATCACTGGCGGCATTTTTTCTTTTTCCATGATGACGCTCAAGTGCTTTACGAATCATTTCTTTCTCCACCTCATCCAATGACAAGTTTTCCTCCACATACTCTTCCGTATCCTGCACGTCCGACACATCGGCTGGTGTCACTTTCACATTGGAATCAACCGGTGAAACATTGCTTACTGAAGTCACATTGGATACTTTTCCAACTTCGGGCACCGGATTCAATACTACAGATGGGGGCTGCATCAGGCTGACCGGCGTTTCCGGAATGTAATGCATCGGTGCTGGAGAAGGCGGTGTCACAGTATTTCCTCCTGCCCGTTCCGCCATAATGTCATGTACCAGTTTTTTCAAATCCGTCACATCCCTCCGCATATCAAACAATACCTGATAAAGGAGCTCCCTCTCACTTTGAAAACCTTTCTCACTCCCTGGCTTTACTCCTCCCAGGAATGCAGGAAACTTCGACACAGCAGGCTGTGCGGGCAGATATCCTTGCAGAATCTCTGCCGTGATATCCCGATTAGGTTCAATAATCGAAATCTGTTCCGTGATGTTCTTCAACTGACGAATGTTACCCGGCCACGAGTAAGAAACCAGCATACGTCGCGCATCGTCCGTCAATTGGATAGACGGCATACGGTATTTCTCTGCAAAATCAGCTGCAAACTTCCGGAATAAAAGCGGTATATCATCCGGACGTTCACGCAAGGCAGGCACCTTAATCGGTACTGTATTCAAACGATAATACAAATCTTCCCGAAAGCGTCCCTCTGCAATGGCTTCAGAAAAGTTCACGTTCGTAGCTGCTACAATCCGCACATCCGTCTTCTGTACTTTAGAAGAACCTACCTTTATATATTCTCCGGTTTCCAGCACACGCAGCAGACGAGCCTGCGTAGAAAGAGGCAATTCTCCCACCTCATCCAGAAAAATCGTTCCACCGTTTGCTTCGGCAAAGTATCCGTTACGGTCACTGATGGCTCCTGTAAAGGCTCCTTTTTCATGTCCGAACAGCTCTGAATCAATCGTACCTTCCGGAATAGCTCCGCAATTGACAGCAATATACGGACCGTGCTTCCGTCGGCTAAATTGGTGAATAATCTGAGGGAAACTTTCTTTTCCGACTCCACTTTCTCCCGTAACCAGTACAGACAAATCAGTGGGAGCCACCTGCATTGCCACATCGATGGCCCGGTTCAATCCCTCACAATTTCCAATAATGCCGAACCGAAGTTTCACATTTTGTATTTCTGATTTTACCATATACTCCTCGATTATATGACAAAATTACAAAAAGTTTGAGACCCGTCCATGCATTTAGTAAAAATTAGAAGACTGTACGAATCATAAAGCGAATTCCCCATTTGCTGGCAGTAGGCAGTTCATTGTAGTTCAAGCGGCGTACATACTCCACATGCAACAACTTGAAAATGTTATGGATTCCCGCACTTACCTCTACATAAGGCTTTTTCGGATCCATCACATAACTTGAAGTATGGAAGTTTCCAGCTGCATCATAATGTCCCGGGAACAGCATCAGTTCCGAATCATTGGCATTCTGAGGAAGCAACGGGTTGTTTTTGTCTGTCAACGTCCCCCACAAGCATTTGATGCCGATAAACTCACGCCATTTCAGTTTTTTCAGCAAAGGAATGCGATTGAATATCTTTCCCTGCAAATTCCATGACACATCCAAAGAAGCATAACGGTCGTTCAGGAACTCCATGTTATTGATCAGATTGAATGTCTCATTCTGAATGATATACGACAAGTTTGCGGCAGGCATAATCAACAATGGGAAAGGTACTTTATTCCATTGTATGCCTCCCTTTATGCTTGTATCAATGTTACCCCACGAACTGAGCCACCAGCGTTTGTAGAGACTGATTTCCGTCATATTATAGGTATAATCACTTCCCAGTATACCCTTCAACCCCAGCGTATGCTGCAAAGTAAAGACCGGTGCATCCAAGTTAATCGGCAAACGACGCTGCTTGGTATTGACAAAAGTCTCACCCGGTGCATAGCGGAATGCCAAAGTAGCCTCAGCAAGAGAGAAATCTCTTGTATTATATGGAGAACGCACCCAGTCTGTACCGGTCAATTCTCCTGTAGCCAGTGCCTGCTGCAACTGATTCTCCTGTGCCATGGTCCGATAAAAAAGCTTTCCACAAGCTTCCAAGTTGGTATGCTTCAACATCAACGTAGTTTTCAAACCACTTTCCTTCTCCAGTTCATACTTCACGCTAGCTGTCCGTTCATAATTATATTGGTCGACGGTGGTCACCTTAAACGAGGTAAACACGTTATCCTTATCCGTCCCCATAAACTTGTCAGACGGCAACATGTTGTCGTATGAATACGAAACCGTCAACGAATTAATCGGATATTCCCTGGGCAAATATTCTTTTTTATTGAAAGAATATTCCACTTCAGCCTTATACTTCGACTTTTCGTCCTTGAAACCATACGCATAATATCCCCTCAAGAAGAGATGAGGATTCAGATTCGCCGTAGTTTGTGCAGAAGCTCTCAAGCGAAGCCCGTCAATATAATTACTGGATATCATTGTATTGATAGGACCGATATCCACTTTACTGGGCTTTCCTTTCACTCCAGTTTCTACAAAGTTCTCAATGAAAGCCTTTGCCACGAACATGATGTACTTAAACCCTTTTATCTTCGAGAGGTTATCCACAAACGAATCCATATTGTCTTCCGACTTGGTCAGCTCCGTCGGCCGATATTCCTTCCAGAATGAATCATCCCGCATCATGGCATTGACATCCTTTATTTCAGCTCCTTTTTTCTTAAAAATCTTTGCCGGAATCTCATCAAATCCAAAATCGGAATAACGGGTCTGTCTCCTCACCTGAAATGAGCCTAAAAGTTTCTTCAGGTAAGACATTTCACACAACATATCATCTTCCATCAAAACCCATTCCCCTGTAGACAACTGACCGAATTTCTGCTCAATAATCATATTATCTACAAAGTTGATATCTGTCTTCTTCGGAAGATTCATCACACATTTATTTACCCGATAAGTGGAATCGGCCAAAATATACAAATGCCCTGTAAATCCAAAATCCTGAGAATTATTAGGCACAAAAGTCAGGTGGAAACACTTTTCGCGTTCCACCATCACCGTATCCATGATGTAATACTTATAAAAGTTGATTCCCGCATTTGAAATCGGACTGTCGAAAGGATACTGAAGGAAACGAAAACGATCCTGATAGATATTGATATCCTGAAATACATCCTTCAACACCGTCGACAACATATCTCCCGTATTGAACAGTTCATTCACTCCGGTAGAGTTAATCCCCTTCACAATCGTCTTTTCATCGTGAGGCTCTTTCCGATAGAGTTTTTCTGTTACCGTTTCATCTACAGATATAGGCAGAATGTTCTTCCCCGTCACTTCGCACACCTCCACCTGGTCGCGAAAAAACGGATATTTTTTAAACAAATTAGATTCACGAAGCGAATCCGTTGTTATATTATTCAGTGAAAAAGTAATCTTCTGATATTTATTGTAATGATAAAAGTCATTCACTCCCAAGTCATTCAACTTTTTAGCAGCAATAACTTTCTTCATCATTTCTACCGCCGGATTGTTCTTCCGGGAATATTTTTCTTTTTTAGGTTTTACGATTACTTCATCCAACACCAAATCCGGCTTCATCTTCACATCCAGTTTCTTTGTGTTGACCGACACATTACGCACCTCCGTGCCATATCCTACCATAGAAAATGTCAGCTTCGTCCATCCCGGATGAACAGATATTGTGTATTGTCCATCTATATCAGTAATGGTACCCACTCCTTTTCCATCATAATATACGTTCAAATAAGGAATAGGATCACCTGTTTCGGAATCTGTTACTACACCTTTAATCTGTGCTGAAAGTTTCACAACTCCCAGACACAAAACAAATAAAAAAAACAATCTTTTTATCATACCTGAATTTAATACTTAAGTAATATACACTTAACCATTTTGTAAAAGTACATAGTGTAAAGGTCTCCTACAAATTTCACTCCCTGAAAAATGACATTCTTACCTTTTTTTATGAATAATGGAATATATTTTTTTTCGTTCAACAAGAAAAACCGGTAATGAAATCATCTTCCACTACCGGTCCCCAAAAATATCTGTCAAAGATATAATCTCTCGTCAATCAATCTCTTCATCGGCCTCGTATCCTCCCATCTCACGCAAGGCATTTTTCAACATCACATATTGCTGGAACAAATGGTTCACAGGAATTTCTCCCTCTGTATAATTGTGCATCGGACTCTTCAAGAAGAAGCTTAAAAAACGCTGGATACCATAACGTCCTGCACGAGCCGCCAAGTCGCTCAGTAAGACAAGGTCCAAGCATAATGGAGCCGCCAGAATGGAGTCACGACACAAGAAATTAATCTTAATCTGCATCGGATAGCCCATCCAGCCGAAAATATCAATATTGTCCCATCCTTCCTTATTGTCATTACGGGGAGGATAATAATTAATACGTACCTTATGATAATAATCGGAATACAAATCCGGCTGATTTTCAGGAGCCAGTATAGATTCCAGCGTAGACAGCTTGCTCACCTCCTTGGTGTGGAAATTAGCCGGTTCATCCAATACCAGTCCGTCACGATTCCCCAGGATATTGGTAGAGAACCATCCGGAAAGGCCCAGGCAACGCGTACCGATAATCGGCGCAAAGCCCGATTTCACCAATGTCTGCCCGGTTTTGAAGTCCTTGCCAGCAATCGGCATCTTAGCCTTTTCAGCCAGTTCCCACATAGCCGGAATGTCAACCGTAGTATTCGGTGCCCCCATGATGAACGGTGCTCCTTCCGCCAAAGCCGCATACGCATAACACATGGAAGGAGCCACATGTTCCCGGTCATCCTGCTTCATGGCGTTTTCCAAAGCAGACAATGTGCCATGCACTTCTTCACAAACCGGTACATAAATTTCAGTAGAAGCCGCCCACAACACCACCACACGTGAACAATTATTTTCCGCCTTAAACTTGCGAATATCTTCCCGCAATTGTTCCACCATCTCCCAGCGGGTGGCACAATCCTTCACATTGTTTCCGTCCAAACGTTTGGCATAATTATGGTCGAAAGCGGCTTTCATCGGTACAATCTTTTCCAATTCCTCCTTCACCGGGCGAATGTCCTTTTCACGCAACACCTCACAATTCATAGCCGATTCATAGGCATTGGCCGGATACACATCCCAGGCGCCGAACACCATATCATCCAGTTTGGCCATCGAAACAATTTCGCCATAATGCAGGTATTTCTTTTTCTCTCCGCGTCCGACACGAATCTTATCATACTGTGTCATAGCACCTACCGGCTTGGCCAGCCCCTTACGCACCATTAAAACTCCGGTCATAAATGTGGTAGCTACAGCTCCCAGACCCACACACAAAACACCCAGCTTACCTTCAGCGGGTTTCACATTCATTTTTTCCATTTCTAAATTTCTTTTTTTCTTTCACTTTCTGTCCTTTCCGAGAGTTCATCACTTTGAACATTCCAAAAGGACAAACTGCTCAAAGTTAAACTTTTGTTTGATTAAACCAGCATTTTACTTCCTCTTTTATTGGAATATACGTAGAAATAAGACACAAATTCAGAAGAAAAAGCCATCAACAGTTTCCACAGACAGTAAAATTATCCGTATCTTTGCAAGCGCATATAAAAAAAGAAATACCCAATCCATGAATGATATTTGTTGCATCGGACACATTACATTAGATAAAATTGTGACTCCAAAACAAACTACTTACATGCCGGGAGGCACTTCGTATTATTTTTCTCACGGAATCCGCCGGTTGAATGACTTCAAAAACTACAAACTGGTCACAGCGGTTGCACCCAGTGAATACGGCATTGTGGAAGAAATGAGAAAGGAAGGTCTCCAAGTGGAAGTCCTCCCAAGCCGTCATACGGTGTACTTCGAAAATACATACGAAGAAAACCAGGACAACCGCTCCCAGCGTGTACTGGCAAAGGCCGACCCTTTTACGGCAGATGCCCTCAAGGACGAAAATGCACGCATCTTCCATTTGGGAAGTTTGTTGGCGGATGATTTTCCATTGGAAGTAGTCAAAGAACTGGCGCAAAAAGGTACCTTGGCCGTAGATGCACAAGGATATTTGCGGGAAGTGAAAGGCGAACAGGTATATCCTGTAGACTGGCATGAAAAGAAAAAAGCATTGAAATACATTGACATTCTGAAAGTCAACGAACACGAAGCAGAAGTGCTGACAGGATTCAAGGACCCGCAGCAAGCCGCCCGCCAGTTGGCCCAATGGGGAGTAAAAGAAGTTCTGCTGACCTTGGGCAGTTTGGGAAGCATTATCTATGCCGAAGGTAAATTCTACAAGATACCAGCCTACGCCCCGAAAGAAGTGGTGGATGCCACAGGATGTGGAGATACCTATGTACTCGGTTATCTGTACATGCGCAACAAAGGTGCATCCTATGCAGAAGCCGGATGTTTTGCTGCCGCCATGTCGACCATCAAACTGGAAAAATCAGGTCCTTTTTCCGGAACGGAAGAAGAGGTGTGGCATATCCTGCAAACCGACAAGGCTAAGCCGGAAGTGCTGGCTGCCAAATAAGCAAAACAAAATATTACATTATAAAGAAAGGGTTTGCACACTGAATCACTCAGCTGCAAACCCTTGTTTTTTACCTGTCATCGGTTCTCGGATTATCCCATCTTACCCGTCAGATAAGCACGGGTACGTTCGTCAACCGGATTCTTAAACATTTTTTCCGTATCATCGTATTCAATCAGTTCTCCCATATACATGAACATGGAGCGGTCGGAGATACGCATTGCCTGCGACATGTTGTGTGTCACAATCAAGATGGTCACCTCCTTCTTCAGCTGATCCATCAGGCCCTCAATGTGCTTGGTGGCAATCGGGTCCAAGGCAGAAGTCGGTTCGTCCATCAACAGTACATCCGGCTGAAGTGCCAGTGAGCGGGCAATGCACAAACGCTGCTGCTGTCCTCCGGACAGGAAGGTACCCCGCTTGGTCAAGGCATCCTTCACCTCGTCCCACAGGCACACGTTTCGCAGGTTGCGTTCCACGATTTCATCCTTCTGCGACTTGGACAGATGGATACCGTTCAGAATATATCCGGCCAACACATTGTCGTAAATATTCATGGTTGGGAAAGGGTTCGGGCGCTGGAACACCATACCGATGCGGCGACGTTCTTCCATCGGGTGCATCTGCAACACGTTCTCCCCGTTCAGCAAAATCTCACCCGTCACACGGATATTTTTATATAGCTCGTGCATACGGTTCACTGCACGCAGCAAGGTACTCTTTCCACATCCGGAAGGCCCCATGATGGCCGTAATCGTATTTTTTTCAATATCGGCCGATACGTGTTTCACGGCCATCACACTGCTGGTGTACGAGATGCACACATCTTTTATCTGGAGAATCGGATTCTTTATATTTTCCATTTCTTTGCAATTCGTTTAGCTAATAAATTCAGACATAACACAAAAGTCAACAGGAACAGGGAAGCTCCCCATATCAGGCTCTGCAGGTTCGGATCGTTGAAGAATTCCCAAATCAGCAACGGCACGGCCGACATCGGCTTAGTCATGTTCCAGCTGATAGCCGCACCTCCTAAAGCCGTAAACATCAACGGGGCTGTTTCACCTACCACACGCGAGATGGCCAGCAAGATACCGGTAAAGATACTGCCCAAAGCGGAAGGTAACATCACCTTCAACATCACCCGCCAATAGCTTCCTCCCAAAGCCAGTCCGGCTTCTTTCAACGTTTCCGGAAGCACCTTCATGGTTTCCTCCGTAGAACGGATAATCAACGGCAGCATCATGATGAACAGGGCCACACTTCCGGCAATGGCCGAATATCCTTTCATCGGCACCACCACCCAGATGTAAGTGATAATACCAATAATGATGGACGGAGTTCCCTGCAGCAAGTCGGTCAGGTAACTGACAATCACCGCAAACCAACTTTTTCTGTATTCCGAAAGACAAATACCACAAAGTATCCCTACCGGAATGGCTACTACAGCCGCCAGAATCAGCATCAGGAAGGTTCCGATAATTCCGTTGGCAATTCCTCCCGGAATGGCTTCTCCGGCAGAAGCGGCCATCATTGCCTTATAGGCATTTGGCGTGGCTTCCGTGATGAACGACCAGCCCAACTGTCTCCATCCTTTCACCAATACTTCTCCCAGTATGGCCAGCAACGGAATTGCAGTCACTCCCGACAGTACACATACCAAGATGTAAAGCAACCGGCTCTTCAGGATACGCAATTTTATATTATTTCCATACAACATAAATTCTTCTTTTTAGAGAGTTAGACATGACGGGCACGGCGAATCAAAATCTTACCGATAATATTGATAATGGCTGTAATCAAGAACAACAGCAATCCGATGGCTATCAGTGAAGACAGTTTCAAGCCATCCGCTTCTCCAAACTGGTTGGCAATGATACTCGCCATGGTGTTTCCCGTGGTACGCAACGTGTCGGGCATCTGGTTGGTATTACCAATCAACATGGTTACCGTCATGGTTTCTCCCAATGCACGGCCAATGGCCAAAATGTAAGAAGAGAAGATACCGGAACCCGCCATTGGGAAAATCACTCGCCGGATGACTTCTGCCCGTGTCGCTCCCATGGCATAAGCCCCTTCCTTCAAATCAGAAGGAACCATCTTGATGAACTCCGAACTCAGTGAAGCTGCATAAGGCACAATCATGATGGCCAGCACAAACGAAGCGGTCAGGATACCCGAGCCTTGCGGTGACAAATTCAAATGCATGAACACCGTACGAAGTACGTAAAATCCCCACAGACCATAGATAATAGAAGGAATACCTGCCAGCAAATCAATCACAGTTCCCAGTATGGCGGCAATTTTCTTTCCGCGGAAATATTCACCGGTAAACAATGCGACAGGAAGAGAGAAAGGAATACACATCAGCAAGGCCAATATAGTGGTCAGCAGTGTACCTGTAATAAAAGGAAGAGCGCCATAACTTTCTTTGCCGGCGGTGGTCACCCAGTCGTCCGAGAAAATGAAGTTCCAGAAGCCGAATGTTTCAAAAGCTCCAGAAGCGTCAACGGTGAGGGAGTAAATAATTCCCCCACCAATGACTGGTATCACAATCGCCGATAAGATAAGTAAGACTTTAAAAATTTTGTCTTGCATAATCTTTCGTCTTAATTATTTAAGAATCGGCTGTCCATCGTAAGTTACAGCTTTCAGATTCTGAAGGCTGAGTTCTACGGCCTTCTTAGGCAGCGGAGCATAGTGTACGGTAGCCGTAGTCTGCTGTACGCTGTCGCTCAGCATATACTGCATCAATTCCAAAGTAGCTTTTGCCTGATTCAAAGAACGTTCTGCGTAATGCTGTTCCTTGTAAATCAACAGCCAGGTGAAGCAGCTGATAGGATAAGCGCCGGCTGCATCGGCATCTGTAATAGAGCAGCGTGTATCCTGAGGAATGTCACCGGCAGCAGCCGAGATACTTTCAGTAGAAGGCGTTACCAGTTCACCGCGCTTGTTGTACACACTGGCATACGCAATTTTCTGTGCGAAAGCATATTCAGAACCGATATATCCCAATGAGTAAGGAGTCTGTGCGATGATTCCAGCCACACCCGGATTACCTTTTGCAGCCTGTCCTACCGGGAAGTCGACCGTCTTTCCTGCTCCATAAGTGTTCTTCCAGTTTTCACTGACTTTTGACAGATAATCGGTAAAGATGAAAGTTGTACCACTACCGTCTGAACGGTAAGCCAGGATAATTTTCTTGGCCGGCAGTGTCACATCCGGATTCAGTTTCTGCAAACGGGCATCGTTCCAGTCAGTAATCTTGCCGGCATAGATATCGGCAATCACGTCACCCGACAGGTTCAGTTTCACTACATCCGGCAAGTTGTAAGCCATCACTACAGCTCCCATACAGGTCGGGATGTGTACCACCGGCTGCATTTCCTTCATTTCATCGTCGCTCAAGAACGCATCACTACCGGCAAAGTCTACGATGCCATCCTTCAGGTTACGGACACCACCGCCACTACCGATACCTCCGTAAGATACCTTGTCGCCGGAAGTAGCATTGTAGTTCTCGAATGACATATTGTAAAATGGCAAGGGGAAAGTGGCCCCTGCACCAGTCAGTTCCACGGATTCACGTCCATTAGCAGATTTCTGTCCACCACAAGCTGCGAGTGACAAAGCCATCGCTCCAGCAATTAAAGGCAAATAAAACTTTTTCATTGTGTTATACATTTATATAAGTTATGAATCTATTTGTTTTTCTCGTCTCACATCTCAAATGGCAAAGGAAGCGTTCAGATACACATAGCTCGACAGCTTTCCTCCCTCTGCTTTCGGCGACCAAAGGCGAACGTTCGGCGCCAGCTTCACGTACTTGCCCAGTTTGAACTCCGCTCCCAGCATACCGGCCATTCCGTCGGCATCCTTGTTCCAGTCATTCTTGGAAGAAAGCATGTCCCAACGCCCGAAAAGACCGATTTTCTTGTTCAGCTGAGCCGAAGCGTACACTGACACACCATCCTGGTCACAACCATCCACATATTTAGCATTGGTTTGGTAGTTATATTCAGCTGCCACCGAAAAGGCATCATTTTTATACCCCACAAAGGCCGCCAGATTGGTAATCCCTTTTTCACCTTCTTCCACCGCCTCATTATAAGAACCATACGCGCGAACCACAAGCCCTTTTACCGGAGTCAGCGTGACGCCAGCCCCATATTGCAAACCGTCTTTCACCTGCACCTTCTTATAACCTTCTCCGTTGGCCACAATCACATCAGCCGAAACCACCTTATTGAACTTATAGGCTACAGAGAATGCCAGGTCGGCACTGCTTCCGAACTTGTATTCATCCTGAAAAGACTTCATCACATAACGCTTGCCCCAGAAATCTTCCTGTAGCTTGAACTGTGTGGTACTGATTAATCCGGCGTTCAGCGTCCATCCTTTCTGCTTCCACGTAATCTGTGCGTTCTTGATATAACCGATACGATGGTAATCACCTACATCCTGCGACTGACCGAAGTCCACCACTGCCTTCATCTGCAAACCGTGAGGCAAGTTGTATTGATAACCCAGATACGCGCGGTCCAATCCAAATCCCCTGTCATCATTCACATGGCCGAAACCGGAATGCACATCAGAATAGATGGTAATAATAGCCGCACCTTTTTTTTCGGCGGGTTCCGACTTGTCGGGATTACTCTCAGCAAAAGTTGGCACCGCAACACAGGCACATGCCATCAAAAACCATGAAATTCTTTTCTTCATCTTTATCTTTTTGGAGATTTATATTTTTGACACTGCAAAGGTCTTGAATTGGTATTACAAATAGATGTCATCCACTTAAAGAAAATGTAACACCCTGTTACAAATGTATTACAAAAGCAGAATATCGCCTTCCGAAGTCTCTATTGCAAAAGAAAACGATCGATTCAGAAGACGATATTCAGCTTATTCCCAACAATTTATCTTCCTTCAGTTTCACTAACCAAAGGATAAATGAATCTGGTTACTTAATTTCCAGTGTTACGATAGATTTGGCCGGTAATTTGATTTCCAACCCGTTTTTGGTCAGTTTGGCACCTTTGAAATCAGCCAGTTTCACCTTGTCAGGCTGTTCAAACGTATTATAATCGTCTATATTGTCGGAGGTCAGAATACGGCCGGTCACCGATTTGGCTTTCACGTCACCCAACGTCAGCGTGATGTCCTGTGATTCTTTCAGGTCAATGTTCGACAAGGATACATGGATGGCTCCGGCTTTATCGCGGGAAGCGGTGGCACTGACCATCGGCACAATGCGGTCGTCGCGTACGATTTTCCGTTCACACTGTAAATCCAAAGGCAGATAGGTGGCATCCTGATGCACATTATACATCTGGAACACATAATAGGTCGGAGTCAGCACCATCTTGTCGTCCTTTGTCAAAATCATGGACTGAAGCACATTGACCACCTGTGCGATGTTGGTCATCTTCACACGGTCAGTGTACTTATGGAAAATGTCCAGACTCAAGGAAGCCACAAACGCATCACGCAGCGTGTTCTGCTGGTAAAGATGCCCGCTAACGGTGCCCGGTTCTTCATCCCACCAGGTTCCCCATTCGTCGACCATCAATCCAATCTGCTTCTTCGGGTCGTATTTGTCCATGATAGCAATGTGGCGTTTCAGCACGTCTTCAATTTCACGGCACTTACCTACCGTCCAGTAATAATCCTCGTCGTTGAACTTGGTAGCCGAACCTTTGCTGCCATCCCAACCCAATACCGTATAATAATGCAAGGAAATACCATCCATGCGATGTCCGATGTTCTTCATCAGCACCTCGGTCCAGTTGTAGTCATAATCGCTGGCTCCACTGGCAATCTTAAACAGACGGTTGCCGTCGTAATTGCGGCAATAAGTGGAATAACGGCGATACAAATCGGAATAGTATTCCGGACGCATGCTGCCACCGCATCCCCAACTTTCATTTCCGACGCCGAAATATTTCACCTTCCACGGTTTTTCACGTCCGTTTTCCTTTCTCAGTTTTGCCATCGGGCTTCCCTGTTCAGAGGTCATGTATTCCACCCACTTGGCCATTTCTTCCACACTTCCGCTACCTACGTTTCCGCTGATGTAAGGTTCACATCCCAGCATTTCGCACAGGTTCAGAAATTCGTGCGTACCGAAACTGTTGTCTTCCACGGTACCTCCCCAGTTGTTGTTGACCATGCGCGGACGTTTTTCACGCGGACCGATGCCGTCCATCCAGTGATATTCATCGGCAAAGCATCCTCCCGGCCAACGAAGTACAGGCACTTTCAAAGCCTTCAACGCCTCGAATACGTCTTTACGATACCCGTTGATGTTCGGTATCGGCGAATCTTCTCCCACCCAGAGACCACCATAAATACAGGTACCCAGATGTTCGGCAAACTGACCATAAATTTCTTTGTTGATGATTTGTTTTCCCTGTTCCGGATGAACAGTCACTGTAGCCTTTTGTTGGGCAAACAAAGGCATCGCGGCAAAAAAAGCCAACCCTAGAATTGCATTTTTCATAACTTTATTGATTTTATTTTGTCGTTTTTCACCCTACAAAAATAAATAATTTTCCTACGCATAAGGTGTACAACAACACACTTTCAGGAGGAGAATTGAACATTCCCTTAAAAATACTTGAAAAATAAACTCCAAAGCACATATTCCTTCCCGTCTTCGCAACAGGATACCAAGTTTTCTACTACTTTTGCATCCAAAATTATTTCACATGCATTCTAAGAAACGAATTATTCTTTGGTCTGTCATAGCGACCGTCCTTCTAGCAGGAATCATCAGCATCTTCTGTCTGCTGTTCAACCGTCCGCTTCAGCTCACGCAGCCCACCTTTATTTACATTGACGGCGACGACACCGCTGATTCGGTTTATGTCAAGATACAGCACGACCTGCATGGAAAGCACCTGGCAGGTTTCCGCATGCTTTCACGCTTCAAATCTTATGACAAGCATATTCACACTGGAGCTTACCGCTTTGACGCGCAGACCAACACCCTGACCTTGTTCCGTCGTCTGAGCAGCGGACACCAGACACCGGTAAAAGTAACCATCCCCAGCGTCCGTACACTGGACCGCCTGGCACATTCACTGGACCGCCAACTCATGGCCGATTCCACGGAAATTTTCACGCTGATGTGCGACAGCAGTTTCTGTGATTCTTTGGGATTCACCTACGAAACGCTTCCGGCACTCTTTATTCCGAATACCTACGAGGTGTACTGGAACATGCAGGCGAAAGATTTCTTCCAACGTATGAAAAAGGAATACAACCGTTTTTGGAACGAAGAGCGGAAAGCGAAGGCAAAGGCTGCCGGACTGACTCCGGTGGAGGTGAGCACACTCGCCTCCATCGTGGAAGAAGAAACTGCCAACCGGGGAGAGATGCCCATGGTGGCCGAACTCTATCTGAACCGTCTGCAAGCCGATATGCCGCTGCAAGCCGACCCTACCGTGAAATTCAGCTTACAGGAATTCGGCCTGCGTCGCATCCTCCACAAGCATTTGGAGGCAGACAGCCCCTACAACACCTACAAGCATACCGGACTTCCTCCCGGACCTATCCGCATTGCTTCTATTCAGGGCATAGAAAGCGTGTTGAATCATGCACAACATGACTATCTTTATATGTGTGCCAAGGAAGATTTCTCGGGCACGCATAATTTTGCCGTCACCTTTGCCGAACACCAGGCCAATGCGCGCCGTTACCAGCAGGCGTTGAACAAGAGAAACATCCGTTAGGCTTACCTAACGGACGGATTTCCAAAACTGCATGAAACGGGAATAAGGACCGTAGCACACCAGGCCGTCGCCTTGCTGCAATGCATAGTCCTCGGGGAATGCATTGGAAACTTCGCGTTCAAAGACGGAGATTCCCAGAAAATTCTGAACCTGCTTTCCCTTTATTAGCGAAATCAGCTTGATGCCGAACTCCTGCTCCAGATTCAGTTCGTTCAGGTGATAACCTACCAGTTTGGAAGGTACCACAAACTTGAACACATACGTATTTTCGTCAATCTGAAACAACTCGGCTCCTCCGTCCAATTCCAGCTGCTGCGCCAGCAAACGGGCAGCATCCTGCTCGGGAGTCAGGATACGGTCGATGGAAAAAGCTTCCAGCACCGCCTTATGCACCTCATCGACAGCCCGGGCATAGATACGTTTCACCTTCAGTTTCTTCAGCAGCGACACAATGCGGACCGAGGCCCCGAAATTGTCGCCTATCGCCACAATGGCCGCATCCACGCTTTTTAAAGGCAGCACGGAAAGAGCCGTCTCATCCGTAGCATCGAGCACAAACGACGCCGCCATGCGGTCTTTCACACTGTCCACATGCAGGCTATTGCTGTCGACCCCTGCCACTTCATGCCCCATGGCAGTCAGTTCCATTGCCAGCATACTGCCATAATGGCCCAAACCAATAATCAGATATTTCATACGTCAGTTGATGATAATGTTGTCACTTGGATATTTGTAATTTCGTTTTCTCTCCTGCCGTACCAGTCCGGTGAGTAGGGTAAACGCTCCTACACGTCCTACGTACATCAGCAGGATAACCAGCAGCTTGCTGGCATCACCCAGCGTGGGCGTCAGGTTCAGGCTGGACCCCACAGTGCTCAATGCCGACACACATTCAAAGGTCACCGCCAGCAGTCCGGCCTGCGGCTCTAACATACTCAACGCAAAAATAGCTACGAAAGCCAGAAACAGATAGAGCATCATGGCCGCATTGGAACGCCGAATGGAATCGTGCGAAAGTTCCCTCCGCAAAATGGTCACCCGGTCGGCTCCACGTATCACAGCCCACAGGTTGATCAGCACCACAGCACACACATTCACCTTCACACCGCCAGCCGTAGACTGTGTGCCCCCTCCTATCACCATCAGTACAATCATGAGCAGCAGGGTCTGTAAGGAGAGCGACGTGAGACTCACACTGGCAAAGCCTGCCGTACGCGGACAGGAAGAATTAAAGAAAGCATGCACCCACTTATCCAACACCGGCATCCCGGCAAACGAATGGTTCCATTCCAAAGCTGCTATGACCAACGTACCTCCTACCAGGAGTATACCTGTGGCCACCAGCACAATCTTGGTGTTCAAGTTATACAGATGCACTTTCTGACGGAACCGACCGGCACGATGCAACACCCGCCATTTCAGATAACCCAGGTAGTAAGCTACGGTTTCATAGAGGTTGACCAATATCGGGAAACCGATTCCTCCCAACGCAATCAGAAGTCCCAAGGTGACATACAGCAGATTATGTTCCTGCATAACCGCCGGATTGCTCATTCCGCCGGGCAAGGTGGAAAAACCGGCATTACAGAAGGCCGATACCGAATGAAAAGCCGAAAAAAAGAGTTCTTCCCGCAAATTCATCCCCAGCGTATCATGGATGCTGAACCAAATAACGGCCATTCCGACCCCTTCGATGGCCAGCGTGAATCCTAATATATATAATAAGGTAGATAAAAGGGAGTTCAACGAATTGGAACTGATCATGTCGCCCACCATCAACTGGTTGTAGAGCGAAGTGTTTCCCATGAAGAACATGGCGAAAAAGCTAGTCAGCGTCATCACACCCAAACCACCGATTTGAATCAGCAGAATAATCAGTACCTGTCCCTCCAGCGTAAAAGTGGAAGGCACATCCACACTGACTAGTCCTGTCACACAGGTGGCACTGGTCGCGGTGAACAAGGCATCAATGAAGGATATTCCCTGATAAGTGGCGCGAGGCAGCATCAGCAACCCCGTTCCCACCAGAATGAATACCAGGAAACTGCCGGCCAGAATCAACGACGGATTGGTGCGCTTGCCCAACAGCCGGACCAGAATACCCGAAAGCTGAGAGAACGAAAGCAACAACAACACCGCTCCCTTGTAAAATGTATGATGGAAGAAAACCCACACCCAATATACGCCTGTAGTCTCCTCCGGTTTCTTGAAAATGACGGGCAACAACGTGAGATAGAGTAGTATGGTAAGAATCCAAGTCCAAGGTGTGAACTTGAACGGAGAATCTTCCTGCCGGAACAGAATCTGCAAAGTGGTGGTCAGCAGGTAAACAATCCAAACGGCATGATACACCCCATGCACCACCGTCTGTTCTCCAGCCGAAATCCGGAAACCATATTCATACACGATAGTGAGCAGGAAAACCATTCCACACAGAAAATTCACCCCCATTACCCAATTGAGCAACCGGTTGATGCGCGGCACCAGCAGTTTCTTCTTATATAAGTAAAGTCGTTCCCAATAATCCATCTCTCATCTCGTTTTGAGGTACGGTTGCAAATGTATGGAAAAATCCATATACTTACACATCTGATGCCGGAAATCTGCCTGAATCCGAAACCGGAGATAAAAAGGTGATAAGAAAAAAGCAAAATGAGTTGTTTGTTATCATTTATTTCCATATTTTTGGCAAAACCTTAAAAAAAGTAAGCAATTATGAGTAACAGACAGAAAAGATTCATCTTGCCTGAAGATGAAATACCAAAATATTGGTATAACATTCAAGCCGACATGGTCAACAAACCCATGCCGCCGCTGAACCCGGCCACCAAAGAACCTTTGAAGCCGGAAGACCTTTATCCGATTTTTGCCAAAGAGCTCTGCCATCAGGAACTGAACCAGACAGACACCTGGATTGAGATTCCGGAAGAAGTGAGAGAGATGTACAAATACTACCGCAGCACCCCGCTGGTACGTGCTTACGGACTGGAAAAGGCACTGGGAACACCTGCCCACATTTATTTCAAGAACGAAAGCGTCAGCCCCATTGGTTCACACAAGCTGAACTCGGCACTGGCACAGGCCTACTACTGCAAGAAGGAAGGGGTGACAAACATCACGACCGAAACGGGAGCCGGACAATGGGGAGCCGCCTTGGCATACGCAGCCAAAGTATTCGGCCTGGAAGCTGCCGTCTATCAGGTAAAAATCAGCTACGAACAGAAACCGTACCGCCGCAGCATCATGCAGACCTTCGGAGCACAGGTCACTCCTTCTCCCTCCATGTCTACCCGTGCCGGAAAAAATATCCTGACCAAATATCCGAACCATCAAGGTTCACTGGGTACCGCCATTTCAGAAGCCATCGAACTGGCACGTACCACCCCGAACTGTAAATATACTCTTGGGTCGGTATTGAGTCACGTAACCTTGCACCAGACGATTATCGGACTGGAAGCAGAAAAACAGATGGCCATGGCCGGAGAATACCCCGACATGATTATCGGATGCTTCGGAGGAGGTTCCAACTTTGGAGGCATCAGCTTCCCGTTCATGCGCCACACCATTCTGGAAGGAAAGAAAACACGTTATATTGCTGCCGAACCGGCTTCCTGCCCGAAACTGACACGTGGAAAATTTGAATATGACTTCGGCGACGAGGCTGGCTACACACCGCTGCTACCGATGTTCACCTTGGGACATAACTTTACCCCGGCCAACATTCACGCCGGAGGTCTCCGCTACCACGGGGCAGGTGTCATCGTTTCCCAACTGATGAAAGACCACCTGATGGAAGCTGTCGATATCGAACAGCTCGACACCTTCAAGGCCGGATGCCTATTTGCCCGTGCTGAAGGCATCATACCGGCTCCGGAATCTTGCCACGCCATTGCCGCCACCATTCAGGAGGCTGAGAAGTGCAAAAAAACAGGCGAAGAAAAAGTCATCCTCTTCAATCTATCAGGTCACGGACTGATTGACATGAGTGCTTACGACCAGTATCTGTCGGGCAACCTGACCAACTATTCCCTGACGGAAGAAGACATCGAAAAGAGTCTGGAAGATGTGCCTAAAGTAGACTTTTGACACTCCCCTCAAAACGCCTAAGCGTTTCTGGTAAAACGTCGAAGAGTTTTCCTTCAAACGCCTAAGCGTTTTAAATCAAACGTCGAAGCGTTTTGTGCTAAACGTCGAAGCGTTTCCAATAAAACGTAAAAGCGTTTTTAATACCTATAAAAAAGCGGTGCCGGAAAGAGAACTTCTCCTCCGGCACCGCTCTTTTATATCATCTAAAACAGAGTCTACAAAAGACGATTAGTCGCCGTATCCGGGAAAACCACCGTCGGTTTAAATCCCTTCGCTTCCTCAAAATCCATCAAGGCATACGACATGATAATCACCACATCTCCTACCTGTACCTTACGGGCCGCAGCCCCATTCAGACAAATACACCCGGATCCGCGTTCGCCCTTGATAATATAAGTCTCAAAACGCTCTCCATTGTTATTGTCTACAATCTGCACCTTCTCTCCGGCAATCAGGTTGGCCGCATCCATCAAATCTTCATCAATCGTAATGCTGCCCATATAATTCAGGTTCGCTTCCGTCACCGTTACGCAGTGAAGCTTTGATTTCAACACTTCAATCATCATCATCCGTTATCCTTTGTATTTAATGTTATCAATCAAACGTACATCGCCACAATATACTGTGATACAACCCACAATATAATTGCTTTCATCCCATGCTCTTACAGGCTGAAGTGTATTGCCATCCACAATTTCAAAATATTCCAGCTCCAAACCTGGCGCACGGCGAATACAATCCTCCACAAATTGCTTGGTCTCCATCAGGATACGCGACTTGCTGAAATCCACACTGGCAAACAAAGCTCTTGATATCTGCACGGCTTCCTTCCGTTGCTCCGGAGTGAGACGTGCATTCCGGCTACTTAGAGCCAGTCCGTCCTCCTCTCGCACAATCGGACATCCCACAATCTGGATATCAAAAGGATACTTGCGTACCATTTCACGGATAATAGCCAGCTGCTGGAAATCTTTCTCACCAAAGTAAGCCCGGTCAGGCGCTACTATCAAGAACAACTTGCTCACTACCTGACAAACTCCATTGAAATGTCCCGGACGATATTTTCCTTCCATTACCGTATCGAGCGGTGCATAGCTGAACTGACGGGTATCAGGCTCCGGATACATTTCCTCTACCGAAGGAGCAAATACCAGCGTGGCCCCACAAGATTCCAGCAACGCACAATCCGCCTCCAGCGTACGCGGATATTTCAAAAGGTCATTCTGATCGTTAAACTGTGTAGGGTTCACGAAGTCACTCACTACCACTACATCATTTTCAGCCACGGCACGTTTCACTAACGAAGCGTGTCCTGCATGCAGAGCTCCCATCGTCGGAACCAATCCGATTGTCTTTCCTTCTTTACGGAAAGCATCCAGTTCGGCGCGAAGCTCACTGATTGTTTGAATTAGCTTCATCTTATTCCTGTTTTTAATCATAAATTCAGAAAACGGCTGCAAAGTAACTATTTATTTGCCACAAAAAGAAACGGAAACCGAAAATTCTTTCTACATTCACAGATTTTGCATTACCTATAACGTAGAACAAACACTATTATACCATATTGTCTATCAACACATTAACATACTATAAGGATTTATAAACGGCTGCCAATTCGCTTCATTGCCGTATTTTTTGTATCTTTGCAAACTGTTAAGAGCAACTATAATACAATGAGCGCGAAAAAAGTTTTATTCATTACACAAGAAATTACTCCCTACGTACCTGAAAGCAACTTGGCACTAATCGGCCAGAATTTACCGCAAGCCATACAAGACAAAGGACGCGAAATCAGGACATTCATGCCGAAATGGGGCATCGTAAACGAACGCAGAAACCAGCTGCACGAAGTAATCCGCCTGTCTGGAATGAACTTAATTATCGACGATACAGACCACCCGCTGATTATTAAGGTGGCCTCCATCCAGGCTGCGCGCCGACAAGTATACTTCATTGACAATGACGACTATTTCCAACATCGGCAGATGACATGTGACGAAAATGGAAATGATTACGAAGACAACGGTGAACGGGCCATTTTTTATGCACGTGGCGTATTGGAGACTGTAAAGAAATTACGCTGGTGTCCGGATGTCATTCATTGCCATGGATGGATGAGCGCCATGGTTCCTCTTTACATCAAAAAAGCCTACTACGACGAACCTTCTTTCCGCGACTCAAAAGTCATCTTTTCTCTTTATGAAGAAGGATTCAAGTCGAACTTGGCTCCTAACTTCCCGGAACAACTTCTCTTCAAAGAAATTACCTCCGAAGACGTCAGCATGATGACATCGCCGGTAAACTACGAAGAACTTTGTAAACTGGCTGTAGCTTACTCCGACGGAGTAATCCAGAATGATAAAACTGTCAACCAAAATGTACTGGACTACGCTCGAAGCCTGAACGTTCCGGTACTTGAATACTCATCGGCCGACACCTATGCAGATGCATGTGATGCATTCTACGACAAGGTGTTCGATGCAGCCGAATAATATAAATACAAAAAAAGGACGAAAATGAAACTTAAGTTCTTGGCCGCATTCGGACTTGCAGCCACACTCTACAGTTGTGATGACACCACTACAGGTGTTGGTGAATTCGTGGCTGATGCAGATGAAATTACCGCATCGGCTCAAACATTCGAGGCCACTACACGTACATTAAAATATACGGACTTGAATGAAGAAGGTGTATTTTCTCGTACAAGTAATGCCTATCTGGGAAAATTTACCGATCCCGACTTCGGTACTTACACCACGGACTTCATCACACAGATAAACTGTACGGAACAGTTTGAATTTCCGGAAACGATGCAAGATATTGTAGCCACCACGCTGGAACTATCATACTCCAGTTTCTTTGGCGACTCACTGGCACCTATGCGAGTGAGAGTGGATATGCTGAACCGGGAAATTGATGACAACGGCGAAGACTTGGGTTTATATTACACCTCGTACAATCCGGAAGATTTTTATGACAAAAATGGAGAAGCTTTGGCTGAACAGGATTATGCCGTACGTAACAATTCATGGACCGATGAGCAAATTGATTCCATCAAAAGTGCCAATGGATATTATCCTCCTCTGATTATCGACTTGGACAAATCAAGCAAAGAAAAAGGAAAAGAAACATTCAGCGAATTCTTGAAAAGGAAATATATCGAGGATAAAAACAACTTCAAGGATTCTTACTCATTTATCCACAATGTACTACCTGGATTTTATGTGCATAACACAAGTGGAGAAGGTTCCATTCTATATATTGGAGCTATCTGGCTGCGTATGAAAGTCAGCTATCTGGTAGAAAGTTCCTCTGGAAAAGTAGACTCTCTGGCATATACTTCCATTCCTTTTGCGGCAACCAATGAAGTATATATGTCAACTCGATTGAGCAATTCAGCAGATGCACTGAACAGATTGAAAGCAGAAACTCACAATACCTACTTAAAGACTCCAGCCGGACTTTGTACAGAAGTAAAACTCCCGCTGAAAGAAATGTATGAAGCTTTAGGAAATGATACACTGAATTCAGTATCTATGTCATTCACCAAATACAAGAATATCAGTGAAACATCTCAAAACAGCCTTTATAAAATGGGTACCCCACAGAACTTACTGCTGATTCGAAAAAATGAAGTAAAAGACTTTTTTGAACAAAAGCAGAATTATGACAGTAAAACAACATTCCTAGGGACATACAACAGCACCACCAATTCTTATTCGTTCTCACAGGTGAACCGCTTAATCAGCCAAATATTCAGTGATATGAGAACAAAAGAAGAGCCGGCAGAAGGATGGGATACATACAATGCCATGGTATTAATTCCAGTAAAAACTGAAACCGATTCACAAGGGAATACAATCGGACTTTCACACGACTTGGAAGTAAATTCAGCACGCTTGGTAGGAGGTGAAGAAGGTGAAAAAATCAGCATGGAAGTGATTTACACAAGACCGAAATTCAACAAATAAATTCATTTAAAACTATAAATAAAAAATCCTGGAATGATTGATTCCAGGATTTTTTATTTTTCTATCAGACTACAACTAACTACAATCTCTTATTTCTTTACGGTACTTTTCTTAGCTGTTGCCTTTTTAGCCGGAGCTTTCTTTGCAGCCGGAGCCTTTTCTGTCTGCTCCTTATCCGCCAACTCCGCTTTCAAATGCTTTACCTCGTCATTCAACTGTACCAGTTCTTCTTCCTGATTACGTATGGTAGTCAATAATGAATTCAATTCCTCATCTTCCATATCCACTGGATACAAAGAATTGACGCGAGCAATAAAGTCACCCAAAATATTCATGTAATTGGTGAACGCATCATACGGAGAATCACAAATACCACGATCCAAAGCCACTCCCATCTGCTTGGTGGTCATGAAACGGAAATTATTGCTTGCCTGCAGGTAATCCCAGTCTTGCTTGATTCGACGGTCTGAGCACAAGTGTACACGTTCTGCCACGCTGTAAAGCTTATCAAAAGCTTCACGCTGCATCACGTTACCCAACCATGGGCTAATATCACGCTCTTCGTCTACCCATGACATCGGATAAGGCACATCAATCATATCTACCGATTTCAGCTTAGTCACAATTTCTGAAGGAGTAGAGAACGTGATACCCTTCTGACGGGCACATTCAGGCAACGCTTTCAGGAATTCCAAAATATTGGAAGACAAGGGCTGGAAAATACCCAATGCAGAGAGTTCCATAAAAATATTGATGACCTGTTCGTTTTCCGGCAAAGAAGCAATCCAACCAATGTATTTATCGGCAAATAACGGATATTCGCTCCACTCACTGTTGGAGAAACGCAAGCTGATATCGTCAGACAACTTAAAGTCACGAAGCAACAGTTTCAGATTCGGATTCTCAGCGCAATGATACAAGTAGTGAGGACTCTTCCAGCCCAATACATGTTTCGCACCTTCAGCCAACATTCCTTTGAAACCCATATCGGCTACAATGCCTCCAATTTCGTTATCGTAAATCAAACTGGAATTACGGAATACCTTAGGTTCCTGACCGAAATAATCCTTAATTTTCACACGCATACGTTCTACTTCTTCCCGGAAGCAGGTTTCATTCTTCAAAGAAGACAAGCCGTGTGAATAAGGCTCGCAAAGGAACTCGCAGCAACCGGTTGCATTCAACTCATGCAATAGTTCAATGACTGCAGGCGCATGAATCTCCAACTGTTCCAAAGCAACTCCTGAAATAGACAATGCGACCTTAAATGCTCCATTTGACGCTTTTGCCATTTCAATCAGGGTTTTCAAAGCAGGAATATAAGAGCGTTCAGCCACTTCATTCATACCCTGCTCATTGGCATAATCATCGTAATAATAATGTTCCGAACCGATTTCAAAGAAACGATAACGTTTCAGATGAATAATCTGGTGTATTTCAAAGTAAAGACAAATTGTTTTCATATCGTATTGCTGTTTTTATTTACCATAATTTTTTAAGACTTGCTCGTAAAGTCCACGAATCTTCACGCCGACCTTCTCCCATACAATACCATCCACTTCTTTCTTTCCTTCATCGCGGAGATATTCATACAATGAATCATTGGTACAAATAGAATGGATGGCATCTGCCATGGCATGTATATCCCAATAATCGGTTTTTATGCACTTGGAAAGGATTTCTGCACAACCAGACTGTTTGGAAATAATCGTCGGTACACAACACTGCATAGCTTCCAACGGCGAAATACCAAACGGCTCGGATACCGAAGGCATGATATATACATCGCTCAACTTCAAAACCTCATACACCTGTTTTCCTTTCATGAATCCCGGGAAATGGAATCGGTCGGCAATACCTCTTTCCGCCGCCAGGCGAATCATGGCATTCATCATGTCACCGCTTCCAGCCATCACAAAACGTACATTACGGGCGCGTTTCAAAACCATAGCGGCAGCTTCCACAAAATATTCCGGTCCCTTTTGCATAGTGATACGCCCCAAGAAGGTCACAATCTTCTCTTTGGGGTTCTTCTTTACCTGGATATCCTGAATCTCCTTAGAAAGCGGAGATACGGCATTGTGTACGGTAAATACCTTGCGAGGATCCTGATAATATTTATTGATTACGGTCTGACGGGTAAGCTCGCTCACACACATGATGCAATCTGCATGATCCATACCGTTCTTCTCTATAGAATAGACTGTAGGATTTACATTGCCTCTACTACGGTCAAAGTCTGTAGCATGTACATGAATAACCAGCGGCTTTCCTGATACCTGCTTTGCATGGATACCTGCTGGATAAGTCAGCCAATCATGTGAATGAATGATATCAAACTGTTGCTGACGGGCCACTACCCCGGCCACGATAGAATAGTTATTAATTTCTTCATGCAAATTATCCGGGTATCTTCCTGAAAATTCCAAACAGCCCAAATCATTCGTGTGCATGTAATTGAAATCCGCATAAATATGATCACGCAAATCATAGTAAAGCTGTGGGTCCATATAACTCCCCACTCTGTCTTTTACGTAATCCCATTGTACGTCACGCCACACAATGGGCACGCTGTTCATTCCTATGATACGTAAAAAACTCTGATCTTCATCTCCCCAAGGTTTCGGAATACAGAAAGTAATTTCCATATCCTGCTGCTGGGCAAGTCCATGAGTCAATCCATAACTGGCTGTGCCTAATCCTCCTAAAATATGAGGAGGAAATTCCCAACCAAACATCAAAACTTTCATACAAACTCCTCCTCTTATTGATTGTTATATTTCTCCAACAAATTCAATGTACGTAAAATCTCAGCTACATTCATCGCAAACGAAATGGCACCTCTTCCCTGGAAAGGTGGATTGCCATCAAACAATTCTGGTATGGAACCTATACAATGACAAGTCATCTGGTCCTCGTAACTAATCAACTGACGCTCTGCAAAAGAAATTGCACTCCGCTTATAAATACGCAAGTAAGCTTCCAGATAGAAACCCTCCAACCAAGGCCATGCAGTCCCCTGGTGATATGCATAATCGCGCTGAAGTTGAGGACCTACATAATTCGGATTATAACCGCCACTCTTCGGACTCAGAGAACGAAGACCCTTCGGAGTAAGCAATTCTTTGGTTACAATATCAATCACCCCTTTCTTCTGTTTGGAGTCGAGCGGAGAGTAATCGAATGCTGCCGCGAAAATCATATTCGGACGTACACTCCAATCCATCATATCTCCGTCTACATAATCCAACAAATAGCCATATTCATTCAAAAAAGTATGTATAAAAGAAGGAGCGGCTTTCTCCGAGAACTGGTGTAAATATGCAGCAAAGCCCTCGTCCCCAGCAAGTAAATCAGCTACGAAACAGAGGGCATTATACCATAACGCATTAAATTCTACTACATATCCCGTTCGGGCCACCACCGGACGTCCATTGACTGTAGAATTCATCCACGTGACCACTTTTTCTTTTCCATTTGTATAAACCAAACCATTATCGTGTACCGCCAAATTTGGATGTTTGCTACCGGCAAGATATTCCATCACGTCTTTCAACAATTTCCCATACTTCATTCTTGCCTCATCCCATGACACCATCTTGGCATATTGCTGTATGGCCCATACCATCCATAAAAGTACATCCGGATGTTCAATTTCCGTCACCTTAAGATGAATGTCTTTTCCTTCCATAAATGAATAAACAGCTTTTATGGCAGTATCCATTATCATTTCAAACTTACCCACCTCTCCAATAGAAAGAGTCAGTCCTGGCAAAGAGATAAACATGTCGCGTGCACGACATTTAAACCAAGGATATCCAGCCAAAATGTAGGATTCACCTTCCTGTTTATTTAGGAACTGATGAGCAGAGTTAATCAAACAGTTCTTAAAATTATTACGTGGAGTACGCTGCTCCACTTCGGCCACGAACAAAGCATTTAAAGAAAGTGTTTCTATCGGAGAAACCCCACCAGAAAATGTGACAGATTCACCCTTTTTGATACTAACTTCAAAATAGCCCGGAACATATAAATCTTCATTGAAATCATATCCCCGTTCACGCTCCTTGGGATATTCAATACCTCTATACCAGTCCGGATGGAAACAGAATTCATTTTCTTTACTCAACTGCATGTAAAGCTCCGGATATCCGGGATACATACAAGTCTTGATTCCATTCTCCACAAGATCATAATGACGGCTGGCTTGTGCATTTTCATGAGTATACTGACGCACACTCCGAAATGCCAAATAAGGACGAAGGCGAAGAGTCGTTTCAGAATGTGCATCCATCAATGTATACCGAATCAATATACGGTTTTCATGATGTACAAAAACCTTCTCCTTCTTCAATACTACTCCTCCGACACGATAAATTGTAGTCGGAACTTTCTCACATTCAAATTCTCGGATGTACTTATGACCTCTTGGACTGAAATTATCACCTCCATACTTGTGCAAACCCAAATTAAATTCTGCACCATGCTGAATGACCGTTTCATCCAAAGAAGAAAGCAATACATGATTTTCATCGTCCAACTCAGGCACCGGTATTACCAGCAAACCATGATACTTGCGGGTATTACAGTCAACGATAGTCGAACAATGATATGCCCCCGAGCGATTCGTACGAAGAATTTCTCTAGTCAGAGTTTCTTCCAGATTTGTCATTATAGTTTTGTCAAATCGTAAATAACTCATAGTTGTATATTAAGGTTATAAATTAATATTCGTTCTAAAAAGATGTTATATTTATTTCACCTCAAAATTAATGATTAAAAACTAATAGCAAAACCAAATTGCCTTTTTTTTGCCGTTAAATCCTCTTTTTTCTACAAAAAACATCTTTAAGCCAAATATAAGCCTACAAATGCCTCACACGCATATATAAAGCATTTCAATCAGTCCCATAAAGCATAAAAAATCGTCTGACACCCCCTCCCGAAGATAAGGGTGTCAGACGACATCACTCAAATATTAAAAGACTTACTTATTCTTATCAATCTATTATGTCAAAGCCACAATACGGAACGAGTGCCTTCGGAATGCGAATACCTTCCGGAGTCTGATTATTTTCAAGCAATGCAGCTACAATACGCGGCAAAGCCAAAGCAGAACCATTCAACGTATGACAGAGTTCAGTTTTCTTATCGGCTGTACGATAACGGCATTTCAAACGATTAGCTTGATAAGTATCAAAATTAGAAACAGAGCTTACTTCCAACCAACGTTTCTGTGCTTCAGAATATACTTCAAAATCAAAGCAAAGTGCTGCCGTAAAACTCATATCCCCTCCACAAAGGCGAAGAATTCTATAAGGAAGTTCTAGTTTTTTCAACAAGCCTTCCACATGGTCCAACATTTCTTGATGAGATTGTTTTGAATGTTCCGGCTTATCAATTCGTACCAATTCCACTTTAGAAAACTCATGCAGACGATTCAAACCACGCACATCCTTTCCATAAGAACCGGCCTCACGACGGAAACATTGCGTATATGCACAGTTCTTAATTGGAAGCTGTTTCTCGTCCAAAATCACATCACGATAAATATTGGTGACCGGGACTTCAGCTGTCGGAATCAGATACAAATCATCCAAATCACAATGATACATCTGTGCCTCTTTATCTGGCAATTGCCCCGTACCATAACCAGAAGCCGCATTGACTACTGTAGGAGGCATTATTTCTTCATATCCTGCTGCACGAGCCTCATCCAAGAAGAAATTAATCAAAGCACGTTGCAAACGCGCTCCTTTTCCTTTATATACAGGAAAACCAGCTCCTGTAATCTTTACACCAAGATCAAAATCTATCAAATCATATTTTTTTGCAAGTTCCCAATGAGGCAGTGCATCTTTTGGAAGTTCAGTCTCCATCCCTCCCATCTTTTCTACTACATTGTCTTCTGCACCAAAACCTTCTGGTACGCTCTCATAAGGAACATTCGGAATAGTATAAAGCAAATTCTGCATATCTTCTGCCGCCTTATCCATTTCTGCCTGCAGATTCTTGCTAACTTCCTTAATCTCAGCTACACGAGCCTTGGCAGCTTCAGCTTCCTCCTTCTTTCCTTCTTTCATCAACGCACCAATAGCTTTCGATGTAGAATTCACTTCTGAAAGATTTTTATCTAATTGATTCTGTGCACTACGTCTCTGATCATTCAATTCAAGCACTTTGGCAATTGTTTCTTTTGCATTAGCAAAATGCTTTTTTTCCAATCCACGAATAACCTTGTCGGTATCTTCTGTAATCTGTTTAATGGTAAGCATATCTTTTTACTTTTTAGTATAATCCTCACTCTTTTGTGTTGCAAAGATATAGTTTTTTATTTGAATACGTAAACAGATGTCTCGTATAAAATCAGTTCCTTCTAGAAAACAGGAAGAGTGTAAACCAATCCCAATGAGATTCGCTGATGATTGTAACTTTCTGCTCCCCATCGACGAGCTCTCTCCGTCAAATGTACATTTTTATATAATAGGTGCAAATAACAAAGCAGTTCACTGTTTTTCAATGGATAATACTCAGCACAAAGCTGTGCATTCCAAACCCGACGATAAGTACCCGCCGAGATATTGCCGGATGATTTAAACACATTGCCCTGTTCATAGACTCCCTTCACGTATACATTCCAATGAGAAGCTACCCGATAATCTAAATTAAAAATGGTCGTGAAGTAATCCACATCCGACAAAGTCTGCCCTGCTCCATCCTGTACGGTCACTCCACTAATCAATCCTTTCGAATCAATTCCTTCACGGGAATACATAAAATCAATATACCCCAAAAAAGGCTTCTTGTCCCATACATTACCGCAGGTAAAATAAAAGACATTTTTATTTTTGGCCAACTGCCCATACGAAAGAGAATAACGAAGCTGCATGGCATGATTTACAAAATATCCGTCCCAGTTTACTGTAGCCAGCAAAGGTATTTTGGTCGGCTCCACCCCTTCAGGCAAACCGTACATGAACTGATCATTGCTGTCACCATTCCGATTATTAGTTAACTGAAAATTGAATTCATGACTGTCGTTCATTTTATAAGCCACATTCAAACCTGCCTGATAACAAGGTATCGTATTGTTAAAATCAGAATAATGTCGCACTTTAATGGCATTCACCCAGCACTCATACCCACTGAACTGTACAGGCTGCTTTCCTGCAGTCAACTTCCACTTATCATTCAACTGCCAACCTACCATGGCCAGTTCCACCGACCCGGAAAGATTGTCCAAAGGAATATTTGGCGTTGTGTACTGATTCAAGGACTGGCGGAAATGATACGTAAATTTCTCATGGAATCCTCCCAGCACTTCCAAACGAATACGCTGCACCTTGAAAGCTGCCTCATCCAGTTCTCCATTCTGAAAAGACGCATCCACTGCCGAGCAGAACTGGATATTCATATCTGCCCAATCGACTTTTCGCTGACCGTCGGTCAACCGTTCCAACAAGGATTCTTCCCCAAAAGATATCATCGGTTCACTCTGTGCGGCTGCCATTGTCACTCCTCCCAACCACAGACCTAAGATGATACCACTCCGTTTCATGTATTTTTTTACCATGTTCCTGAACCGCCACATAAAGATTACAGACTTTGGCGAATACGAACCAATTTTACAAGCAAGTCTTCCAGCAAATCCAACTTCAACATGTTGGCTCCATCACTTTTTGCCTTCGAGGGATCCTCATGCGTCTCCATAAACAAGCCATCCACTCCCACAGCCACTCCTGCTTTTGCCATCGTTTCGATGAGCTGCGGCATTCCTCCAGTCACACCTGAAGTTTGATTGGGCTGCTGCAAAGAATGAGTTACATCCAATATCACCGGATGGCCGAACGACTGCATCTCAGGTATACCTCTGTAATCCACAATCAAATCCTGATACCCAAATGTCGTTCCACGTTCTGTCAACATCACCTGGTCGTTTCCTGCCTCTACCACCTTATCTGCCGCAAACCGCATGGCTGCCGGTGAAAGAAACTGCCCCTTCTTGATATTGACTATCTTTCCCGTACGGGCAGCCGCTACCAGCAAATCAGTCTGTCGACAAAGGAAAGCGGGAATCTGCAAAACATCCACATATTCAGCAGCCATTTCTGCTTCCGGTTCCGTATGAATATCCGTCACGACAGGTACATCAAACGTATTCCGCACTTTTGCCAGAATCTTCAGTGCCTTTTCATCTCCAATGCCCGTAAAAGAATCCAGTCGCGACCGATTCGCTTTCCGATAGGACCCTTTAAATACATAAGGAATATGCAACTTATCCGTAATCTTCACAATCCGTTCCGCAATACGAAGAGCCATATCCTCTCCTTCTATTACACACGGTCCTGCCAGCAGGAAAAACATATCTTTTCGCTTTAAATCAGAAATATTCTTTATCATATTAATTAGGTATTATCAAAGTTATCGCTTCTGGAGAAATAGTTATTTCAATCGGGAAATGACGGTCTAACCACAGACGCCCATCCAAACTGACTTCCGCATTTTGCGCACGCAATACCTTGACACATCGCGTACGATAAGGTTTCACGATTTTGTGATTCAGCAATCGCCCTTGCTGTAGCATCCACAATCCTGAAACCAATTCACGAAGTTCAGGACGATATACAACAGACACATCAAGCCATCCATTATAAGGCACTGCACTTGGAGTCAACCCATACCCATAGGCACTCCCCACAGCCACAGCCATGATACGTCCACGAATATGTTCATCATTTACCCTCAAATGCATCCGATATAATTTCCGTTCAAATGCCACCAAAAACAAAGAAGCAAGATAAGATATCAATGGAATTCCCCAAAATCTACGGGTTTCATTCGTAATCCGTACAATTCGGGCTCCCAATCCCATATAAACCGCATTCAAGAAATAACGGGTCTGGTGCTGCTCCCCATCAAAATAACAAAAGACTCCAATGTCAATTTTCCGCAAGCGACGGTTAATCAAGACATCTACTGCCATTTTATAATCGTCCGAACTCAATCCCCAATATTTGGCAAAATCATTTCCGATTCCATTCGGAATGATTCCCAATGCAATTTTCTGTTTGTCTTCCACCTCGGAATTCATGATTCCATTCAACGCATCATTCATGGCTCCGTCACCTCCTACCACCACAATGGTAAGATATCCGTTATTCGCCATCGTTTTTGCCAGACGTTCCACAGACCCAAATCCTTCCGACTGCACATAGTCATACTTCACTTTACACTCGTCCATGTAAGCACGAATATTCCGCCAGCGCTTTTGCGCTTTACGACTTCCGGCCTTAGGGTTATATATCACCCCCCATCTGTCTGGTTCTACTGCCATATCCGTTAATTTATCAAATCCATAATTCGTTTTACATTCTCCTCGGTCGAAGCCTCCGCATTCATCCAATGAATGTGGAATCCTCTTCTTTCCATACCCCTGAACCATGTCATCTGCCGTTTGGCAAACTGATGTATGGCTATTTCAAGCTGGGTGAACATCTCCTCATACGAAAGCTTTCCAACCACATACAAGGTAAGATACTTATACTCCAATCCATAATAAATCAAATCATCCGGATGGATACCCTCAGCCAACAAGGATTTCACCTCATCCACCATCCCTTCCTCCAAACGCTTCTCCAACCGCCGGGTAATTTTTTCTCTCCGCAATTCACGGTTAATATCTACTCCGACAATCAAACTGTTTATTTCCGGGAAGGAACGCGCATTGACATCCTGCTTTAAATAGTATTCTTCTATTTCAATGGCGCGGATAGCCCGCTTCACGGTATCCACATCTGTGGAATTATGCAACTTCTTATAGTGACTCAATATCTCAGTCAACTCATCCAAAGACTTGGCAGACAGACGTGCACGCAACTCCTTATTTTCCGGCACAGGAAGAAGACGGTAGCCTTTCAATATTGACTCCAAATACATGCCTGTTCCCCCACATAAAATCGGCATAAGTCCTCTGGCCTTCATGTCTTCATACGCCGCTAAAAAATCCCGCTGGTATTCGAATACATTGTATTTATATCCCGGATCCACAATATCAATCAAATGATAAGGAATCCGATATCCGTCTACTACATAATCCGATAGGTCTTTCCCTGTACCCAAATCCATCCTACGATACACCTGCCGACTATCTCCGCTAATAATTTCCGTTTTCAAACGCGCTGCCAGTGCCGCAGCCAAAGAAGTTTTTCCTGAGGCTGTAGGACCAAGTATCGTAATCAAATCATAATTCATAAGAACAAAATTGAGGAGTTCGGCAGCAAAGATAACCTTTTTCTGCACAACAAGCACGATTATGAGCAAAAAAAAGGCCGCCAGGAAAATCCTGACGGCCTTTGCTATATGGTTTTAAACTAATTAGCAGTTTACAGAAGCCATGTGAGCAATCAAATCCAATACTTTGTTAGAATAACCGATTTCGTTGTCATACCAAGAAACGACCTTAACGAAAGTATCAGTCAAAGCGATACCAGCTTTAGCATCGAAGATAGAAGTGTGAGTGTCACCCAAGAAGTCAGAAGAAACAACTGCATCTTCAGTGTAACCCAGGATACCCTTCAATTCGCCTTCAGAAGCTTCCTTCATAGCAGCGCAGATTTCAGCGTAAGTAGCCGGTTTAGCCAAGTTTACAGTCAAGTCAACTACAGATACATCCAAAGTCGGAACACGCATAGACATACCAGTCAATTTACCGTTCAAAGCCGGGATAACTTTACCTACAGCTTTAGCAGCACCTGTTGAAGACGGGATGATGTTACCAGAAGCAGCACGACCACCTCTCCAGTCTTTCATAGAAGGACCGTCAACAGTTTTCTGAGTAGCAGTAGTAGAGTGAACTGTAGTCATCAAACCATCAGTGATACCCCATTTGTCGTTCAAAACCTTAGCAATCGGAGCCAAGCAGTTAGTAGTACAAGAAGCGTTAGAAACGAACTGAGTACCCTTAACGTAAGTCTTTTCGTTAACACCGCAAACGAACATCGGAGTGTCATCCTTAGAAGGAGCTGACATTACTACATATTTAGCACCTGCCTGAATGTGAGCCTGAGCTTTTTCTTTAGTCAGGAACAAACCAGTTGATTCAACTACGTATTCAGCGCCAACTGCATCCCATTTCAAATCAGCAGGATTCTTTTCAGCAGTTACACGGATTTCTTTACCGTTAACAATCAATTTGCTGTTTTCAACGTCAGCTTCGATAGTACCGTTGAATTTACCGTGCATAGTATCATATTTCAACATGTATGCCAAGTAATCAACCGGACACAAGTCGTTAATACCTACGATCTGAATATCGTTTCTGTTCTGAGCTGCACGGAATACGAAACGGCCGATACGACCGAAACCGTTAATACCTACTTTAATCATTTTGTTTAAAATTTAAAGGTTTTATAATTGCTTTATAAACACTCACTCTTATTTGTAATCAAAGAGAAGTATTAAAATGTCATCTATTCCCCTTGACTGCGATGCAAAAATAAGTATTTCTTTTTAAAGTCAATCAAGAAAGAGAAAAAAAATAATCAAAAAAAGTCGAGTTTTACACCTTATTTATATATATAGGCAGATTTTATTTCATTTTTACTTCAAAAAATGTCTATTTGCAATCTCAATATACCAAATTGACATTATCAATCCATAATTTATTGCCCGGTGATCCGATAAAAGCTCCTCCCATACTGGAAGTAAATTGCAGAATCAAGTGCGTAGGATGCTCATTTTCTCCAGCCCACCCCACTTCTTTGATCAACTTACTTTCTCCCTTACTATTACGGGCATAGTAGCCTCCCGCCCCCAGTTTCATCAAATCGGGCACATAACGCTTATCTTGTGTGATGTCTCCGTACATGATTTCATAAGTTGCTCCATTGTGCCAGTCCTGTGTCTGGCTATACTTTACGGCTACTGTACCCACACGTTTAGCAATAATATTTCCCTCAGCATCTTCCGTACGTTTCTGCAACAAGCATACCATAATGGCACAATCCTTTCCTGGAATAGTAGCCTTCTTACTGAAGCCCGTTTGACGAATCCGGTTGGGTTCCCCCGACATCTGTACTTTATAATCATACCGGACAGCTTTCGGACGAGATGTAAAGGGAAGTCCTGAATTCAAGGCCTTTTCTCCATCTTTGGTCCCAGTAATCGGTTCCTTCATATCACCTAAAAACATAGAACCTGATGCCAGCACCGTAATATTAACCATTCCCAGCACTTTTACACTTTCTATGTGGGTTTCAAGGCGGGCGCAATACCCATCCCCTCTTTTTTCCGGATATACACTAGTATTGGTCTTTACAATTCCCATTACTTTCGCCATCACATTTGAATTACCCCACGGAGAGCCTCCTTGATTTACATAAGCGACATTCCCGTCAATTTCTTTTGTGGGCCCCAGTTCATATAATAGTTTGGTATTTCCCCCAATGATACCAGATTCATGAATGCGCCGAGTCACCCATTCATCCATATCACCATATTTAATCGGTACAACCTTCTCCTGCGCTTGCATAGCTAATGGCAATACAGCCAAAGCCCCACCTAAAATCCAATTCCACTTCATAGATATAATCCAAAATATTTTCAGTCGGCAAATATACAAAAAAAAGCGACCGTTATTATACGGTCGCTTTCAATCCTAATATATGGGATAATAAATCTTACCTATATCACATTAATATACCCGATACAACAGCCAAGATCCCTGGAAATCCTCACGATTCGGATATTTTGCCTTGAATGCATCTTTTGCACGAACTGCTTCTTCTCTTGTATCGAAAGACTCAACAATTACACGATACATATTACGTTCTGCATTATACACCACCTTAGCATTGTATCCATCTCTGTCGAGCATGGTTTTCAAGCCATCTGCATTTGCTTTTACACCAAAACTTCCACAAACCACACTGTAAGCCTTCAATCCGTCACCTGAAACGAGTTCTACTTTTTCCTCGCGTACAGGAGCTGTAGAAACGACCGGAGCTGGAGCTGTTTCTACTGCAGGAGCTTCTGCCGGTGTCTCTGTAGCAGCTGATGCCTCAGCCAATTCTTGCTGTTTAGCCTTTTCATAAGCTTTCTTGTAAGCACTTTCACTTGATTTACAAGAAGAGAACGCTAGTGCAGTGCACAATGCCATTCCCATTACAACTACTTTCTTCATGTTATCTATACCAATTAGATGAATATTCAAATTATTTGTTGCAAAGGTAACAATATAAAATCTGCCTGACTATTAAAATCAGTTAATTATACATTCCAAGCAACCCTGATGTGCATTTTTCAATAAAAAAAGAACAACTTATCAGGATTATTATTAGATTTGTAAAGTAATAACTTTTAAAAAGTAGATTTATGAAAGCATTAAGTATTGTAGCAGCATTCTTGGGCGGTGTTACTTTAGGAGCTGCAGCAGGCATTTTATTTGCCCCGGAAAAAGGTGAAGACACCCGTAGAAAAATTGCGGAAGTCCTTCGCAAAAAAGGAATTCGCTTGAATCGTGCTGAAATGGACGATTTAGTCGATCAAATAGCAGCCGAAGTAAAAGACGCTGAATAATTTGTCATAAGTATAAAGCAGGCTTTGGAGGAAAAGTCTGCTTTATATTTTTCCCACTTATAATAATTGCTTATGTTTGCAAACGATAAGAGCATTGACAATCTGGAATCTCTGTTTAAAGAAGTCCGGAAATATCTCGAACTGCAAGGCCAATATATAAAACTTGACTTAGTCGAAAAACTGACCATTTTGCTGTCTACCTTAATCCTCATATTAATTATTATTATTTTAAGCATGATGGCCCTTTTCTATTTTTCATTCATGCTTGTCTATGCTTTGGCTCCGCTTGTTGGAAGCCTAATTGGAGGATATGCCATCATCGGAGGTGTAGTACTACTTATGGCCATACTAATTTACCGCATGCGCAAACAATGGATATTCCAGCCGATGGTGCATTTCCTGGCACGGCTATTCCTTGATGAACCTACTTCAAAAGAATAAAATAATGAATGAAATAAAACCTTCTCCAAATTATAGTGTAGAAATAATCTCTCAACTGAGAGCCGAAAAGAAAAAAGAGTTGAGAGAGTCAAAAGAACGTATCCAGTTTCTGACACAAAGTTTATTTTCTCCTCAAAGAAGCAAAAATAAGATGGAGAACATGATGCAGCACATCAACGCCGGAATAGCTGCTTACGACGGACTGCGAACCGGTATCATGATATTCCAACGCATTCACCATTTTTTTAACCGAAAGAAAAGATAAAAAATCACACATGAAAACAAAGTTACTTTTTGCTGCTCTTGCCGCATTTAGTGCTGCAGGAGCAGCAGAGAATCCGTTATGGATGCGCCATTGTGCCATTTCACCAGACGGAAATACCATTGCTTTTTGTTATAAAGGAGACATCTACACTGTGCCCTCAACTGGTGGAAATGCCCGACAACTAACGACCAATCAGTCCTATGACACAAATCCAATATGGAGTCCAGACGGACAACAAATTGCCTTTGCCTCTGCCCGACAAGGAAGTTTAGACATTTACTTAATCTCCAAAGAGGGAGGAACCCCCAAAAGACTTACCACCCACTCCGGGAATGAATTGCCCGTTACTTTCACTGACAATGGGCATCTTTTGTTCAGAGCAAGTGTGATGCCGGATGCGATAGACCTGTCCTTCCCGAGTTCCCAGTTTCCGCAAGTATATGAAGTCAACACCCAAGGAGGACGCCCCGTCCTGTATTCCTCTTTTCCCATGGAAGACATCAGCGTGGCTAAAGATGGGACTACCCTGCTCTATCACGACCAAAAAGGCTACGAAGACCCTTGGCGCAAACATCATACTTCTTCCATTACACGCGACATCTGGCTCAGCAAGGAAGACGTCAACCACCAGCGCACTTACCAGAAACTGACCTCCTTCAACGGAGAAGACCGCAACCCAGTATGGAGTGGCGACAACCAGTCGTTCTACTACCTGAGTGAAAAAGAAGGTTCGTTCAATGTATTCAAGCGCAACTTGGATGGGAGCAACGAAGTACAGCTGACCCACCATACCCAACACCCGGTACGTTTCCTGTCTGCCGCCCAGAACGGTTTGTTATGCTACGGCTACGACGGCGAAATCTATACGGTTAAAGAAGGGCAGTCTCCACAGAAAGTCAACATCCGCATCGTGACAGACCAGACTGAAACGGAACTGGCTCACCAGATAAGAACCTCAGGGGCTACGGAAATCGCTGTTTCTCCCAATGGAAAAGAAGTGGCTTTCGTACTCCACGGAGATGTATTCGTCACTTCTACCGACTACAAAACCACCAAGCAAATCACAGATACCCCCGAACAGGAACGTAGCATAGATTTTTCTCCAGACGGACGGAGCATCGTATATGCCTCTGAACGGAATGGTATCTGGCAAGTTTATCAGTCTACCCTTACCGAAAAGGAAGAAAAATTATTCACTTATGCGACCGGCATTAAGGAAGAACGGCTTACGCAAACGCAAATCGCCTCTTTCCAGCCCCAATATAGCCCAGACGGTAAGAAAGTAGCCTTCCTTGAAAATCGTACGACTTTGCGCGTGCTCAACCTGAAAGACAAATCCGTATGCACCGCAATGGACGGGAAGTACGAATATTCTTACAGCGATGGGGACCAGTGGTTCCAATGGAGTCCCGACAGCCGCTGGCTGCTTTGCGGCTATATCGGTACAGGTGGATGGAATAACAGCGACGTGGCGTTAGTCAATGCTTCCGGCAATGGCGAAATCCACAACCTGACAGAAAGCGGATACAATGATTCCAACGCAAAATGGGTGCTGGACGGAAAAGCCATGATTTGGGAAAGCGATCGGGCAGGCTACAGAAGTCATGGAAGCTGGGGAGCGGAAAGTGATATCTATATCATGTTTTTTGACCTAGAAGCATACGAACGATTCCGCCTCAACAAGGAAGAACTTGCTTTGATGGAAGAAAAAGAGCAACAAGATGATAAGAAGAAAGAGAAAAAGGAAAAATCAGAAAAAGAAAAAGCCATAAAACCACTTACCTTCGATTTGGAAAACTGTCGTGACCGTATTATTCGGTTAACTGTAAATTCTTCCCACTTGGGAGATGCTGTGCTCAGTCCGAAAGGTGACAAGCTCTACTACCAGGCTTCCTTTGAAGGTGGAGCCGATTTATGGGTACATGATTTAAAAGAACAAAAGACCGAACTATTGTTAAAAGGTATCGGATATGGCTCACTGACATGCGACAAAGAAAACAAACATATTTTTCTTTGCAGCAACGGGGGAATCAAAAAGATCAACCCAGACAAGCACCAGATTGAAAACGTCAACTTTGAAGCCTTATTCAATTATCGTCCATTCAAAGAACGCGAATACATCTTCAATCATGTATGGCAACAAGTTCTCGATAAATTCTATGTTCCCGATCTACACGGCACAGACTGGAAATTTTATCGGGAAAGCTATGCGCGCTTCCTTCCACATATCAACAACAACTATGATTTTCAGGAAATGTTGAGTGAATTGTTGGGCGAACTGAACGGTTCACACACAGGAGCTCGATATGCCGCACCGGGAGCCACGCTATCTACCGCATGTTTAGGAGTCTTCTTTGACAATAAATATGAGGGAGATGGACTTAAAATTCAGGAAATCATAGCTAAAGGACCGTTCGCTGTCAAGAAAACGGATGTTACCCCAGGATGCATCATTGAAAAAATTGATGGGCAACCAGTCTTGAAGGATATTGATTATTATCCGATGCTGGAGGGAAAAGCAGGCAAAAATGTACAATTGACCATTTATAATCCGCAAAATGGCAAACGTTTCCAAACAACCATAAAAGCTATCACTACAGGACAACAAAACGAACTGCTTTACAAACGCTGGGTAAAGAGAAACGAAAAAATAGTTGAGAAACTGTCGGGAGGACGAATAGCCTACGTACATGTCAAAGGAATGGATAGTCCTAGTTTCCGTGAAGTATATAGCGAATTGTTAAGCGATCGCAACCGTAACAAAGAAGCTGTCATTGTAGATACCCGCCACAACGGAGGCGGATGGCTTCATGATGACTTGGCAACTTTATTGAGTGGAAAAGAATACCAACGGTTTGTCCCACGCGGGCAATACATCGGCAGCGACCCGTTCAATAAATGGCTAAAACCTTCTTGTGTGATGGTTTGCGAAGACAACTACAGCAACGCCCACGGCTTCCCTTGGGTCTACAAGGAACTGAAAATTGGCAAACTGATTGGAACCCCCGTTCCAGGTACAATGACCGCCGTATGGTGGGAACGCCAAATTGACCCAACTATTGTGTTCGGCATTCCGCAGGTAGGCTGCATGGATATGCGTGGCCAATATATGGAAAACAAGCAATTGGAACCGGATATCAAAGTGTATAACACCCCTGAAAAATCTCTGAAGGGAGAAGACGAGCAACTGGAAGCTGCTATCAAAGAAATGCTCAAAGAAGCAGATGCTTTAAAAAGCAAACAATAATCTGATGTTCCCAATCTACAAAAACGGAGAAAGACGCATCTCGTATCTTTCCCCGTTTTTTCTGAATAACCTGTCACTCCACAGCTTTTTTCCCTTCATTCAATCGTTTCAACCTCATTAGAGCCTCAATATAATAGTAATCAGCGTAAATGATAGAAGCATCTACTTCCGACTTTGCGGGCCAATGTCCGGTGGAATGCAATAAAAAAGCTACATTTTTCTCACGCGACTGATATTTCTCAGAACTCAAGCTACACAACATCTTTTCCGCAACTTTTTTGTATTTCTCCCCTTTCCCATTACCATAAAAGTCTGACAATTCTAATAAAGCTGAAGCTACCACACAGGCCGCAGAAGCATCTCTTGGCGCATCTGGTATATCCGGAGCATTAAAATCCCAGTAGGGAACATAGTCTTCCGGCAAGTTCTTCAGATATACGTCCACTACTTTTTCTACAAAATCCAAGTATTTAGGATTACCTGTCTCACGGAATACAACCGTATAACCGTAGATAGCCCACGCTTGTCCACGTGCCCACATCGATCCATCGGTATATCCCTGATGCGTACATTTCTTAATGCAATTCCCACTTACCGTATCATAAACAGCCACATGATAGGAAGAATAATCTGATCGAAACTGATTCTCCATGGTCTTATCTGCATGAGAGACCGCCATATCAAACAGGCGCCTGTCTCCACCGTTACGTGCAGCCCAAAAAAGCATTTCCAAGTTAATCATATTATCCATAATAGTATTATGTCCACCTAGCATTTTCACGTTGCGGGGCCAGGACAGAATCGTACCCACTTTCGGATTGAACAAAGTAGCTAACGAATCGGCCGTCGCAATAATCACATCCCGATATACGGGATTGTGTGTCAGACGATAACCATTCCCATAACTACAAAACACCAGGAAACCCAAATCATGATCGTATGCAGGAATCCTTGAAAAAAGTTCCAGCGACTCCGTATATTTCTCAGCCAGCATCCGAATCGTATCATTCTGAGTTGCTTCGTAATCATACCACAAAATTCCCGGCCAAAATCCACCCGTCCATTCTTCCCGAGACACCTTTTTGCAGTTCCAGAACCGCTCCCCAGCCAAAATATTACGTGGTTCCATGGTATAATCAGGTTCCCCATCTTTTTCCAACTCACTCAACGCACGATGTATCTGCATGTCACAATAAGTCAATTCCTTATCTACATCCAACTTCTTAGTCTTATCCACGGCACAGGAAGCAAATACCATAACTCCTATACCCAAAAACAGATGTTTAATCTTCATATTTCATAATATTTTTATTTCTCCACATGAAACCAGTCAATATCTACCCATCCACGTTCTTCTCCATAAGGAGTCACACTGAACATCCCCATTTTAGCACCAATCCATTTTCCTTGGCGAGCCTTGAATACAGATCCAATTTCCACAAAACGCTTCCCATCCAAGCTATAACTAAAACGACATAATGCATCCTTCCCAACATGTAGCCTGATATAAATTTCACGTTCATAATTCGGATATATTCCTGCATCAAATTTACGGCTCGGAGATAATTGTGCCAGCATAAGAACTTGTTCTGGACTTCCTTGTTCCGCGTCCTTGCATATTCCTTGTTTCAGAACAAAATTCTCACCCTGTTTTTCTAGTCCCAACCATGTATAATCCCATCCCATCACAATCATACCTGAAAGTTGCCCATCCATCTTGGCTGAAATTTTTAACTTGGCAGTTGCTGTAAATTCTTCTGCCGGAAACTTCTGCAACAACAGATTAGGAACTTCCCAGAAATTCTTAAAATCTTTCGACAATTCATGACCATAAATACGCATGTAGCCCATATTAGTCGTAAAACCAAATATGTCTTGATAGTTGGCATGCCATTCCCACTGTAGTCCCAGTTTGCGAGAATCAAATTCATCACTTTCAACCGGCGTTTCTATAGGATACACCCTCTCGGTTGCAGGTTTATGATATCGACTGACAGGTTCGCCACATCCATCACCATCTTTATCCAAGCCAATGACAGGCCAGTCTTCTTTCCACACCATCGGATTCAGATGCAGCACACGGCCATAAGCTCCTTTATCCTGAAAATGCAAAAACCAGGATTCCCCATACGGGGTATCTACCCAGCCTCCCTGATGCGGTCCGTTTATATCAGTCTTACCCTGCGCCATCACAATCCTCGTTTCATAAGGACCATACACATTTTTTGAACGCATCACCAATTGCCATCCAGAGACCACGCCGCCAGCCGGAGCAAAAATGTAATAATACCCGTTCCGCTTATAAAATTTGGCTCCCTCTACCGTATGATTCACTCCGTCATTTCCATCAAACACCAATACCGGCTCTGAGATAACGGCTGTACCTTCTTTGTTCAACTCACAGACCGTCAGAATACTGTTAAATTTAGCCCGGCTTCCAGCCCATGCATGCGCCAAATAAACTTTGCCATCATCATCCCACAACGGACAAGGATCAATCATCCCTTTTCCAGCTTTTACCAGTATCGGTTTCTCCCATTCCCCATACGGGTCACGAGTCTTTACCATGAAAATTCCAAAATCCGGATCTCCCCAATAAATATAATATACACCTTCATGAAAACGAATGGAAGGAGCCCACACGCCTTTTCCGTGACGAACTTCATTAAAGTACGCTACCGGCTCCAGCTGTTTCAATGCATAATTAACAATTTTCCAATTCACCAGGTCTTTGGAATGTAGAATAGGCAACCCTGGTGTACAGTTAAAGCTAGAAGCTGTAAGAAAATACTCCCCATCTACCGCACAGACATCAGGATCTGAATAATCAGCATGCAACACAGGATTATGATACATTCCATTTCCTTCATCTGCCACCCATACTTGTGAACGATATTGCGCCATTCCGGATTGCAACATTCCAGCCCACCACAAACCAACTATAAGAAACAATTTTTTCATTCACCTTCCTCTTTTAATAAAAAATAGAAAACAATCTTTACCAAGAAAAATTCCAATACTCAAAAATCCATTTACCTAAACTAATACGAATCATTTCTTCATTCTACCTAAAAAGACAAGATAAATATTTAAAATTGTTCGCCCTTATATTCTACATAAGAGCTAACTTCCTTCTTATTCACCGGAACCAAACGCAAAGCCGCCCCTCCTCTAGGAAGCAGACGAAATGTAATCACATCTTTACACGGCACAAGCACATACGAACATTTTACATGGGTTTTCGTTTTTACCTCATCACCTCCATCTGTGTAAATCGATGCCAAGTAGTTTTGATCCTTATCCAAAAATGAGCAGTCCAACTTTTCCAAAGACCCTTCATTATTGGTCAGCATGCCCACAAACCATTCCTTTCCACGTCGACGAGCTATAGTTACATTTTTTCCCGGCATTCCGTCCAATACATGTGATTCATCAAACACGGTCTGTAGATTTTCAAACCATTCTATTTCTGGTTCTCCTTCATATAAATCAGGCTTGTCATACCAAAAAATAGTCATCAATGGACTATAAAACACCAACGAAGCAGCCAACTGATGAGCATGCGTATTTTTTAATCGCTTGTCATAGTAACAAATAGTATAGTCTGCCGCTCCATTAATCATACGAGTAAACGGAAGAATGGTACTGTGTGTCGCATCCGGAAATTCTTCATTGCCCAATATACCTTCCTGAGTCAGTAAATTAGGATACGTCCGGCTGAATCCGGAAGGACGAAACTCATCATGAATGTTCATCATCAGTTTATTATCAGCGGCCCAACGTACCATTTCATGCAACCAGGTAGCCCAACGATGACTTGCATATTGCACAAACCCCGATTTTACTCCTACAATGCCCCATTGATGAAGCAGAGGAAACAGTTCCTTCATTTGCTTTTGTAATGCATGCTGATTGACATACAACCAAATTCCAATTCCTTTTTTCTTTCCGTATGCCACTACTTTCGGCATATCCAGTTTTGACACTACCTTTGTAGCATCCCCATCATGTGAGGTACAAGGCATATACCATTGCCAATCAAAAAGCATATACGGAATACGATGAGCTGCACAAAAATCAATAGTTTTCAATGCCTGTGCCGTAGTCAACGTGGTCTCCCGCATGATTTTTCCCGGTTTAATCCAATCCGTATCTTTTATTTCGCAAGGAGGATTCAAGTTCTCAATAATATAATTGTGCTCCAGCAGCTCTCCCGGTTTATCCGCCGCCATGATTACCTTCCATGGTGTTGCATAATAAGTAACAATATCCACCGGACTATACATCACAGAAGTCAATGTATGCCGTTTTTCTGGCGAAGCCTGAAATTTAGTCAAGCACCAGTCATCCACATCCGCATCGGTTAGTGCGGTCCAGACTCCGTTTGGTAATTCCAATGTCAAGGCACGTTCCACAGGCTTCTTAATGGCATCCACGTCTAAATATTCAAATGGAGCCTGTGCCCATTGTTCCGTCCAGGCCATTGTTCCTGCCGGAAAAGTATATTCGGTCAAATCACCTACTACCTTATGAAAGATAGCCTTCGGATGCTCCGGGAAATAATAACGAAAAGCGATTCCTTCATCATAGGCCCTCACCTCCACATTCAGACGATAATTCGAACCATCCTTTTTAGACAAATATAGCGTACCCCACTTGTAATTGTCACGAACCAAACTACGTTCCCCATACAATGGTGTCCATGTTGTATCATGGCTGCCATAAGCCACTGAATCCACTTCCAAATTATCCATCCAGCATTGGGGTTGTTTCAACGCGCGCACTCCAAGTGCCATTTCCCACACCCGATTATCCAGTTGCAGACCTGCCTGCGATTCCTTTATCACCTGCTTCCCATTATAATTCACCTCATAGCACAACTCATTTGCTCCAGAAGCAGATTTTGTTTCATAAAATCTCACATGATGTGTACCTTTTGGAGAAGACAAATCCAATTCAATTGGTTCTGCCATACACATCACAGCTCCAAAGACCCATAATCCCGGTATCAAATACTTATATTTCATATTCTTTCTTATTGTTTTCTATAAAATACGAACCACACGACCCAAACACTCAAATCTGATGAAACTTTCTTTGCTAATTTTGGATAAAAAAACGCTTAGGCGTTTAAGACAAAACGCTTAGACGTTTCAACCAAAACGTTTAGGCGTTTGAGACAAAACGCTTAGGCGTTCAATCGCAAACGTTTAGACGTTTTGGCCCCCACCTTCACAAGTCGTCAGAAAGGCATTATAAAGTGACAAAAATCTTCTCCATTCTCATCTTAACTCCACAAAAAACAACCGCCCACCGGTTTTAAAACCAGGGGCGGTCATCGTAAAAATTAATAAGAAAAAACAATATCAATAGCTATGCTCGTCTTCTTTTATTTCTTCCATGGTCAGCGGCTTGCGGTCGATAGCCCGCCATGCATAGATGATATAAGCCAGTACAAACGGAACCAAGATAGACACATAGGCCATGGTTTTCAGGGTAAACTGGCTGGAGCAGCTGTTGGCAATGGTCAGTGAACTCTGCAAGTCGGCAGTAGACGGATAATAAGCCGTATGATTATAACCAGCCACCAGCAACAAGGCCAGCACCGTCAGCACGGTACCGATTCCGGCAAACCAGATGCCGCGGGTATAGGTCTTGCAGAAAATACTCTTGCCGATTCCATACAACACACCCACTACTCCTATCAGGAACAGGATGAGCAGATAAGGCATTTCTATCAGATTATGGAAATACTTGAACGGTTCCATCACAATCAGTCCGTTGTCCGGGTTCACCGCAAAGCCGTCTTTCAACAACGTACGAATGACAAACGCCAGGAAGAAGACCAGGAAAGGCACTACATCCGCAATCAGCTGCCGGCGGAAACGAGCATTCAGTTCCTCGTGACGGATATTGTTGATGAAATACAGATTACCCAACAAACGAGCAAGGAACAGCACGGAAAATCCCAGAATCAAATTCCAAGGGTCGCCAAAAGCATCCAATCCATGCCAGCCGTTTCCCCAATGACTGATGACCGGCATCATCTCATCGGTCAGATTACCCTTACTTACTACGAAATTGGAGCCGTTGAAGAAAGTAGCCACAGCCGCACCCAGCAACAGCGGGCCGACCACTCCGTTCAACACCAAAAAGAACTGATAAGTACGCTTGCCCAGCCAGTTTCCCAGTTTCGACTGAAACTCATAAGACACCGCCTGCAGCACAAAGCTGAAAAGGATAATCATCCACAGCCAGTAAGCCCCTCCAAAACTGGTGCTGTAGAACAAAGGGAAAGAAGCAAAGAAAGCTCCTCCAAAAGTGACCAGAGTTGTGAAGGTAAATTCCCATTTACGCCCTGTGGAGTTCACAAGCAAAGTACGTTCGTCTTCTGTACGTCCCAGGCAATACAGCAAAGAGTTTCCTCCCTGCACAAACAGCAGAAACACCAGCAATGCACCCAGCAAAGAAACCAGAAACCACCAGTAATGCTGCAAGAATATATAAGTTGAATCCATATTTTTTCGGTTTTAAGATAATGTATCGGTTAGTTTATTTCTCGTCCGGTCCTTTGCGGATAGCTTTCACCATAATACCGATTTCCGCAATCAGCAGCACGGTAAACATCACAAGGAAAATAAAGAAAGTGGTCTGTACGGAACCCGTTTCCAGTTTCGACACGGCTGCATTGACGGGCAGCATGTCCTGAATGGTCCAAGGCTGGCGGCCCATCTCGGCCACAATCCATCCGGCCTGACTGGCAATGTAAGCCAACGGGATGCTCCACAAGGCAATCCAGTGCAACCAGTTCAGCTTGGCCAACTGTTTTTTCCAGACCAGTACCAGGATAACCAGGAAAAACAAAATGAAATACATACCCAGACCCACCATCACACGGAACGACCAGAACAGCAGTCCTACATGCGGAACCAGTGCGTCTTTGTCCTGAATATATCCGTAACCGAAATAAGGCATATACTCATCCAACGCGCTGCGGGCAATCTGCATAGCCGACTCGTCGCCTTGCTGTTTGGCTCTGCGAAAATCAGCCAATGCCGTAATAGCCTTCTTTCCGTTGGCTATCTTCTCCTCCGCAGAAAGTGCGGTAGAACCGTCCGGAAGCGTATAGCCACCGTTCTGCAAATCATTAATACCCGGCACATAGCCCGAAGTGCTGTGTGTAGCCAGGAAGGAAAGCATTTCCGGAATCTTAATGGCACCGACCACCGTAAGTGGCTCGTGCGTGCCTCCATCATATAGCGCCTCCATGGCAGCCAGTTTCATAGGCTGCACCTGTGCCACCTGATAAGCCGATTTGTCGCCCGTTCCAGCCGTTACCAGTGCCGCAAACAGTCCGACCGCTGCAGCCACCTTCATGCTGGCCAATGCAAATTCTTTTTCACGCTTGCGAATCAGATACCAGGCACTTATACCGATAACAAAAGCAGCACCTACCATCCAGCTGCTCAATACGGTATGGAAGAACTTCACCACTGCCACCGGAGAGAAAGCCACCGACATAAAGTCGACCATCTCATTACGCATGGTTTCCGGATTGAATTCCATTCCCACAGGATACTGCATCCAGGAATTAGCCACTAGAATCCACCAGGCAGAAATTGTAGCTCCCAACCCAGTCAACCAAGTGGAAGCCAGGTGGAACCCCTTGCTCACCTTGTGCCAGCCGAAGAACATGACGGCCACAAAAGTGGCTTCCATAAAGAAGGCCAAAATACCTTCAATGGCCAGCGGAGCTCCGAAGATGTCGCCCACAAACCAGGAATAATTACTCCAGTTGGTACCGAACTGGAACTCCAGAATCAAACCTGTAGCCACACCAATGGCGAAATTGATTCCAAAAAGTTTCATCCAGAACTTTGCCGTACGCTTCCAGAATTCATTTCCGGAACGCACATACAGTGTTTCCATAGTTGCCATAATCACGGCCAAGCCCAATGTCAGTGGCACAAACAACCAATGGTAAATGGCCGTCAAGGCAAACTGTGCCCTCGACCAGTCAATCATCGAAGTGTCGATTGTTTCAAGCATAAAAAATCACTTTATCGGTTAATATTAATAAGGTATAGTTATTCTGCCATCCGGTCGGTCAGTTCCACTCCTACATAATCCTGTTTTTCTTCCTCACTCTTTCCACTCAGAAACGAAGGGAAGAAAAACAATTTCAGGATAAAGAACATGACAAAAAGCTTTATCAGGATAATGGCCCATAAGGTCCGGCCGATGGTCATCTCCCGAAAACCGTCACGGTAAAAATAAAAAATTCGAATGATAGTCTTTTTAATCATAATCTAGTTTTATAATGATTACAAAGTAAATGCTTTATCGGGAAAAAACAAGAGTTTATCGAGATATTCTGTGGAAAAATCTATCTGTTTTGCGCTTCTTTATATAAAGGAATACATTTGCAATGTAAAAATTCAATGAAATATGAAAAAAAGAGAACTCATTTTCTTCGCTGCATTCGCGACTTTCCTGTCGGCGAATGCTCAAGAGAAACAAACCTGGTCGCTTGATGACTGCATAAATTATGCGCTGGAGAAAAACATCCAGCTACAGCAGAACAAGATTTCCTTACAGGAAAGCGAAGTGGATGTGAAAACAGCAAAGGCCGCACTCTTCCCCAGCCTTTCATTCAATACCGGACAGAATCTGGTGAACCGTCCGTATCAGGAAAACAGCGCCACCGTAAGTGGAACGGAAATCATCAGCAGTACCAACAAGACTACCTACAACGGCAGTTACAGCTTGTCGGCACAATGGACACTTTGGAACGGCGGACAGCGCCTGAACAACATCAAACAACAAAAGAAAAACCAAGAAATAGCCGAACTGAGTGTGGCAGAAACCGAGAATACTCTCAAAGAAGAAATCACGAAACTCTTCCTGCAGATTCTTTATGCAGACGAATCGGTTAACATCAACAAAGGAACGCTGGAAGTGAGTAAAGCCACTTACGAACGTGCCAAGGAACTGTTCAATCAAGGAAGCATTTCAAAAGCCGACCTGGCACAGCTGGAATCACAGGTAGGAAATGACGAGTATCAGCTGGTGACTTCCGAAAGTTCACTGAGAAATTACAAGCTTCAGCTGAAACAGATGCTGGAACTGGACGGCACAGCCGAAATGGAACTGGAACTCCCGGTACTGGATGATGCTAAAGTGATGCAGCTGCTTCCAAACCAGGAAGATGTGTACCAGACAGCACTGGCCAACCGCCCGGAAATCCAAAGCAGCAAACTGAGCATTGACAATGCCAAGCTGGCCATTTCTTCTGCCAAGAGCGGCTATTTCCCGACCATCAGCCTGTCGGCCTCAACCTCAAGTATGACCAACAATTCCAGTCAGAACAACTGGGCACAGCAGATGAAATATGGCTGGAACAACATGATTGGATTGAACATCAGCGTACCGATTTTCAATAACCGCCAAACCAAAAGTGCGGTAGAAAAAGCACAGTTCCAATACAATTCCTCTTTGCTGAACCTTCAGGACAAACAGAAAGGATTGTACACGGACATCGAGACCATCTGGCTGGACGCACTGAATGCACAGCAGCAATATGCAGCAGCCGAAGTAAAACTGAAAAGCAGCCAGACCAGCTTCGACATGGTCAACGAACAGTTCAAACTGGGCATGAAGAATACTGTAGAACTGCTGACAGAAAAAAACAACCTGCTCAGCGCACAGCAGCAGCGGATTCAGGCCAAGTATATGGCGATATTGAACCGCACACTACTTGATTTTTACGCAGGAAAAGACATTGAATTATAATAACCAAACAATATGAACAAGAAAAAAATAATTATCACAGCTGGCATCGTAATTGTACTGGCTGTGGCAGGATACTGGATTTTTGGCAAGAAGAGCGCACAAGGCAAAGTAGACTTCGTCACCGAAACAGTAGCAAAAGGCAACATCAGCAATTCCATTACAGCTACAGGAACCATTGAACCTGTCACTGAAGTGGAGGTCGGTACACAGGTTTCAGGTATCATCGACAAAATATACGTGGATTACAATTCGGTAGTAAAAGAAGGGGAAGTGATAGCCGAGATGGATAGAGTGACCCTGCTCAGCGACTTACAGTCAGCGCAAGCTACATACGACGGCGCAAAAGCCGAATACGATTATCAGAAAAAACTATGCGAGAGAAACAAAAAACTGCATGAAAAGCAACTGATCAGCGAAACTGATTACGAGCAGAGCACATACGATTACGAACGTGCCAAGAGTACATTCGAACAAAGTCAGGCAGCTCTTTCAAAGGCGGAACGCAACCTTTCTTATGCTACCATCACTTCTCCAATCAACGGTATCGTTACCAGTAAGGACGTAGAAGAAGGACAGACCGTGGCCTCCGGTTTCGAAACGCCGACCCTGTTTACCATTGCTGCAGACCTCACCAAGATGCAGGTAGTGGCCGATGTGGACGAAGCCGATATTGCCGGAGTGAGAGACAGTGCCAGAGTCACGTTTACCGTTGATGCCTATCCGAATGATGTATTCGAAGGACGGGTTCACCAAATCCGACTGGGAAGCGCCAACAGTAGCAGTTCCAGTAGCACCAGCAGTGAAACAGTTGTCACTTATGAGGTAGTCATTACAGCCGACAATCCGGATTTGAAGTTGAAACCGAGACTGACCGCCAATGTGACCATCTACACGGATACACGTGACAATGTGCTCGTGGTTCCCAACAAGGCGTTGCGTTTTACTCCAGAAAAAGAGCTGGTAGGCAAAAAGACTATTACCGACTGTAAAGGTGAACACAAAGTATGGACCATGGATGCCAACGGATTCACCGCTCACCCGGTTAAAGTCGGTCTGAGCGACGGAAGTCATACGGAAATTCTGGAAGGTATCAGTGAAGGAACACCGATTGTCACAGAAACGGTATTGAAAGGATTTGCCGACACCACAGCATCCGAAGCTTCTGCCGACGGAGAAAGAAGCCCGTTCATGCCAGGCCCTCCGGGAAGTGACAAGAAAAAACAAAAATAAGGAGAAACCGTCATGAAAAAGACTGTCATAGAATTACAAAATATCAAACGGAATTTCCAGGTGGGTGATGAAACAGTACATGCACTGCGCGGCATCTCGTTCAGCATTCAGGAAGGAGAATTTGTGACCATCATGGGTACATCTGGTTCCGGTAAGTCCACCCTGCTGAACACACTGGGATGTCTGGACACACCGACCAGCGGGGAATACCTGCTCGACGGGGTATCCGTACGCACGATGAGCAAACCACAGAGGGCGGTACTGCGAAACCGGAAAATCGGATTCGTATTCCAGAACTACAACCTGCTGCCCAAAACGACGGCGGTAGAAAATGTAGAACTTCCGTTGATGTACAACAGTGCCGTCAGTGCCGCTGAACGCCGCCGTCGGGCCATAGAAGCCCTGACAGCCGTGGGACTGGCCGACCGTCTGGAACACAAGTCCAACCAGATGTCCGGTGGACAGATGCAGCGCGTGGCCATTGCCCGTGCACTGGTTAACAATCCGGCGGTTATCCTAGCCGATGAAGCGACCGGTAACTTGGACACACGTACTTCTTTCGAAATCCTGGTTCTTTTCCAGAAGCTTCATCAGGAAGGACGTACCATCATCTTCGTGACACACAATCCGGAATTGTCACAATACAGCAGCCGCAACATCCGACTGCGTGACGGACATGTCATTGAAGACGTAACCAACCCCCATATTCTTTCGGCTGCGGAAGCACTGGCTGCCCTGCCAAAAAACGATGATGATTGACAATTTATCAAGATGACTTATGAATGGAACAAACCTTTTTAAAATAGCCTTTCGGGCATTGGCCAACAACAAGCTCCGTGCTTTCCTGACCATGCTGGGAATCATTATCGGAGTAGCTTCCGTCATTGCCATGCTGGCCATCGGACAAGGCTCCAAACGGAGTATCCAAAAACAAATCTCCGAAATGGGCTCCAATATGATCATGATTCATCCGGGAGCCGAGATGCGAGGAGGTGTCCGTCAGGACCCGTCGAGCATGCAAACGCTGAAGCTGGAAAATTATGAGACTTTGCGTGATGAATGTATGTACCTGTCTGCCATCAGTCCGGATGTCTCTGCTTCCGGACAGCTGATTTCCGGCTCCAACAACTACCCTTCTTCGGTGAGCGGAGTAAGCCTCGGCTATCTGACCATCCGTCAGCTGACCGTGGAACAAGGGGATATGTTTACGGAAGAAGATATCCGTACGGCAGCAAAAGTGTGTGTCATTGGTAAAACCATTGTAGACAACCTGTTCCCCGACGGACAAGACCCGATTGGAAAGATTATCCGCTGCAACCAGGTTCCTCTCCGAGTAATCGGGGTACTCAAATCGAAAGGATACAACTCTATGGGCATGGACCAGGATGACGTGGTACTGGCACCTTACAGCACAGTAATGAAACGTCTGCTTGCCCAGACCTATCTGAGCGGTATCTTTGCTTCTGCCCTGACAGAAGACATGACGGAAGAAGCCGTTGACGAAATCACAAATATCCTCAGAAGAGAACATAAACTGAAAGAAACGGACGACGATGACTTCACCATCCGTACACAGCAGGAACTCAGCTCTATGCTGAATACCACCACCGACCTGATGACTACCTTGCTGGCCTGTATCGCAGGAATTTCCCTGGTGGTAGGAGGTATCGGTATCATGAACATCATGTACGTCAGTGTAACCGAACGTACACGCGAAATCGGACTCCGTATGTCTGTGGGAGCGAGAGGAGTGGATATTCTGTCACAATTCCTGATAGAATCCATCCTGATCAGTATCACCGGAGGGTTGATTGGAGTAATTCTGGGATGTGGAGCCAGCTTCATCATCAAGACAGTTGCCCATTGGCCTGTATTCATCCAACCGTGGAGTGTATTGCTGTCATTCGCAGTATGTACCTTCACCGGTGTATTCTTCGGGTGGTATCCGGCCAAGAAAGCGGCCGACCTGGACCCGATTGAAGCACTGCGCTATGAATAAATGATAAATAAATAACGGAACTACTTTGTTCTTCATAACTTTGGTTTCCTGTCCGGCCGTCTATTTATACCGTAGATAATCATATATATTTACGGTGTGCGACGGCCGGACTTTTCTTAAAAAATCGTATCTTTGCTTTAAATCAATCCGATATGGTGCATATAACTCATAACAAACACCGCTTACTGGAATTAATCATCCACACAATATGCTGGGGATTGTTCTTCGGGTTTCCGCTGTTTTTTACCCAACACGACAACGGGAATATCGACTGGAAAGAATTTATCAATCATTCGGGAGTTTCTCTTTCCTTCTTTGTCATTTTTTATGTCAATTACCTGATTCTGATTCCCCAAATACTATTCAAAGAGCATATCGGACGTTTTATTCTGCTAAACCTTGTGCTTATTCTTGTCGTTTCCATCGGATTACGCTACTGGCACAACATGCTTGCATTTCCGCCTCCTGTGCGTCCCCGCTCTTACCTTCCTCCCCAATATATCTTTTATATAAGAGACATTACCAGTATGATTTTTATGGTAGGGTTGAGTGTGGCCATCCGGATGAGTCTCCGTTGGAGTGCTACGGAACTGGCGCGCCGGGAAGCAGTGAAAAGCCGTACGGAAGCAGAACTTAAGAACCTCCGCAACCAACTGAATCCTCATTTCTTGCTGAATACGCTGAACAATATCTATGCACTCACCGCATTCGATACGGAAAAGGCCCAGCAAGCTATTCAGGAACTCAGCAAGCTGCTACGGTACGTGCTGTACGACAACCAGGAAAATTTTGTTCCTCTTACCAAAGAAGTGGAATTCATACGGAACTACATCGAACTGATGCGTATCCGGGTTTCTTCTCAGGTGAAAATCAGCACACATTTCCAAATCCATCCGGACAGTCAGAGTCCTGTGGCCCCCTTGCTGTTCATTTCACTGATAGAAAATGCCTTCAAGCACGGAGTATCCCCCACAGCACCCAGCTTTATCGACATCACATTAACTGAAAAAGAGAACAAAATCCACTGTATAATACGCAACAGCAACTACCCCAAAAGTGCCACTGACAAAAGCGGATCGGGTATCGGACTGGAACAGGTACAAAAAAGACTGGAATTGCTGTATGCCGGACATTACGAATGGCAACACCAGGTCAGTCCCGACCAGAAAGAATACAGTTCGGTTTTAACAATTGATATTCCAGACACTAATCATAAAAAAACAATGCCATGACAATCAAATGCGCCATTATTGATGATGAACCCTTAGCACTCGGATTACTGGAAAGCTATGTAAAGAAAACCCCTTCACTGGAACTATGCGGAGCGTATTCCAGTGCCATTCAAGCCATGGAACTCCTGAACGGACATCCGGTGGACTTGATTTTTCTGGACATCCAAATGCCGGAACTGAACGGACTGGAGTTTTCCAAAATAATTCCGAGCAGTACACGCATCATCTTTACAACTGCCTTCGGGCAATATGCCTTGGACGGTTATAAGGTAAATGCTCTCGATTATCTGCTCAAGCCTATTAGCTATACAGATTTCATGACAGCCGTCAACAAAGCCATACAGTGGTTCGGGCTTTGTCAAAAAGCTGAAAATGCGTCCGAAGAAATACAGTCTTCCGAGGATCTGAAATATATTTATGTAAAAAGCGACTATAAACTGATCCAAATAGAACTGGATAAGATTCTTTATATAGAAGGACTCAAAGATTACATTAAAATTCACTTGGAAGACAATCCCCGTCCGATTCTGTCATTGGTCAGCATGAAGATGATGGAAGACAAACTGCCAGCCAATCGTTTTATTCGAATTCACCGGTCTTTCATTGTGCAAAAACAAAAAATAAAAATCATAGAAAAAGGAAGAATTGTTTTCGGGAAAGACTACATTCCGATATCTGACAGCTACAAACAGGAGCTCCAAAATTATGTTAATAAACATACTATTTGAAAATCTGTTGTATTTTCAACATTTTTTTCTGAAACAATCCAATTTTTTACTGATTTTCTTTGGCTACAATCAATCTAAACCCTATATTTGTAGCGTACATAATAAAAGCGGAAGTTGTGAAACTTCCTTTAGAATAGTTTAGTTAAGTCTAGTTTAGTTTTTGTGTTGTGATACTCCTGCTGAAAGTGTTCAGCGGGAGTATCTTTTTTATTGCTGGTTTTCAAGTAGTTAGGGATACATACCGAACTTTTCGCAATCTAATTTGTAACGTGTGAATGATAGAAAAAACCTCACTTTTGGGCGTATTTCATTCCACTTTTATTCCAGTTTAAAATATAAACCAGTATGGCAACATTTTTTTTAACAATTGTCCCGAATTTAATCTTAAAAAACAATAAACACACTGTAAGGATAGCAGTTACACATTGCCGGCAAACAAGATACATCCCGACTGATGTAACGATAGACTCAGAGAAAGAAATAAGCAACGGAAGGATCGTCAAAAGACCAGACAAGGAAAGGCTGAACATACACCTCATGAAGCTGCTGTCAGCGTATGAAGAAAGAGCGTCAAACATTCCTTTTGCAGACAGCCTTACATGCAGCCAGCTTATCAAGATAATCAAATCACCAATCTCCGGAGAAAAGCACAGGACATTCTCTGATATAGCAGACGAATATCTATCACAGATTGACAAGGATGACAGAGGAAAGACCTACAAGCTGTACAGGCTTGCAGCTAACAGGTACATGGACTTCGCCGGTAATGACACTCTGATGGAACACATCACTCCAATTCGGATCAACAACTACTTAATGAGCCTTCAGAAAGACAAACTCTCCCAGACAAGTATTAAGATATACATTACTCTTCTGAAAGTAATCATCAACTATGCAGTGAAAATGAGATATGTATCATTCGAAGTGGACCCATTCGTGACGGCTAAAGTTCCGTCAGCAAAGAAAAGGGACACGTACATAACAGTAGAGCAGCTTAAGAAAATACGTGATGCCAGACTGGACACACACAGCCTTTCAGTAGTACGTGACATTTTCATGCTGACTTATTATCTTGCCGGAATGAATCTTGTTGATATGCTGGAATACGACTTCCGGAATACAGATGAAATATACTATGTCCGAAAAAAGACCAGACACACTAAAGAGGGAGACAATGCGGTGAACTTCTCTATTCCTGATGAGGCAAAGCCAATCATACAACGATACATGGACAAGAAATCAGGAAAACTCATTTTCGGCCGTTATTCAAGCTATGTAAGCTGCTACAATGTTCTTGCAAGAAAGATTAAGAAACTGGCAGAAATTGGCGGAATTAAGCATTATTTTACCCTGTATTCAGCCCGTAAGTCTTTCGTTCAACACGGATTCGACTTAGGTATTCCATTGTCCACGCTCGAATATTGCATCGGACAATCAATGAAAGACAGCCGGCCGATATTCAACTATGTATCCATTATGAAGAAACATGCAGACAAGGCAATCAGAGAAATTCTTGATAATCTGACGTAAAAAAAAACACCGAAACATTTTGATAATATGCAAATGCTTATTATCTTTGTAGTGTCAAACAAAGAGTTATTCACTTAATTAAAACAACATGGAAAATGAAGAAAGGAAAAAGCTAGAAGAAGAGTACAAGAATCTCAAACTGCTAATCGAATTTCATTCAACCTACGGAGTTCTTGATAAATCAGAATACGAAAAGATGGTTAATGATATTCTTGATCGGATGAACGAAATCCGAAAGATGTTGGAAAAAGAGTAAAAAAACAGCCCTCCCTACTGGGAGGGCATTAAAAATAGATTTATGGATAATATGGATAAATACCTTCCAAATGCTGACATGCAGGCTGCATTTGAGAAATTCAAAGAGCTAAAAACTTCCGAAGAAAAACTTGCATTCAAAAAGGAAATGCAGGAGAAACTGTCTTCAATGAATGAAGCAGATAGAAAAAAGTACATTGCAGATTCCAAAGAAGGGCTAAAAGCTACCGTTGAGGCTTGCGAGGATTTTATTACCAGGGCAGAAGAAACTATACTAAAGGATAAGCTGGGGGAACTTCCTGATATAATCTCATTCAGCTACATAGCAAAGAAATACTTTGGCAAAAGCCGGAACTGGCTGTATCAGCGCATAAATGGATATACTGTAAATGGAAAGCCTGCAAAATTCACACAAAATGAATTTCAAACATTCCTGAATGCACTGGAAGACATTAGCAATAAAATCAAAAGAACTTCGGCTTCGCTTAAATTTAATTAAGTGACTTTGTTTGACATGTCCCCGCATTAAGCCGATGCGGGGATTTTTTGTTCATGAAAAATAATTCGTATATTTGCAATGCCATAATGAAGGGCAGTGGCCCGGATTTTGGTTTGACTTTTAGTGAGGGGGTGGTTCCCCTCACTTTTTTTATACCCACACCGAACTTTTTCATTCCTAATAAGTAACACTAATACAACCAGCAGGTGATGTTGATTATTAGTGTTGTTGAGGCTGGTTGCATAAAAAGCCCCTTCCGGATTATAATCTGGTCGGGGCTTGTTGGCCTTAAAATAAAGCGAACTTCTACGCAACAAATATTATCATTTAATTAGCAGAGTCCTATAAAATGAATTTTTATTTGGATTGTTTAATTGCAGAAAATATCTTAATATTTTGTAGAAAGCAAATTATGAGACTATTATGCATCTGGAAGAGATATTTCTAATTGTTCATAGGTTGATTTAAAGGAATTAAAATTATTAATTTTATTTTCAATCTCCAGGCATCTTTTCTTTGTCTCATCAACGTGACTATTCATGGTTCCTTTCAAGTCTTTTACTATATAATATGTTTTTATTGTATAAATGATAAAATGTATATACGGTAAAATGGCAGTCATTACAACAGATATTGCTAAATAATTATAAATAAAAAAATTCTGTTGTATTGGATTTGTTGTGAAAGACGCAATATATGTAATAGAGCCTGATATTATGGAAGTAATGAATAAGGTCATTAGTATTATCTTTAGCGAGACCCACCGATGAATATAACCATCAAATAAAGAAAGTCCTAGAACAATGATATATGATAATGTGGTAAACAAGAGCCAAAACATATCAATAAATATATGTTCATTTTGTACTCCTGAATAAAAAAGCGATAATATACAAAAAAGAAAAAGATACAACGATATGCATGAAAAGCAGATGGATGAAGCTTTTATTCTTTTTGATATTAGTTGGTTAAAAAAGTCCTTCATCCCATCAATTTCACTCTTTTCTTTGCTAATATCAATACTCAATGCTTCTCTTAATTTTTTTGTGTTTTTCCCAGCAATATTATCAGGTATGTTTTTAAGTGTTTCTTCATCAAGATGGGCATAACATTCTTCCTTACATCGCGTAACAAAATTATCTATTTGAACAATATGTCGTATTATTATATATGAATATGATTTTGAGAATTCAACAGCAATATATAAAATATTTAATGTTGCTGCTAATTCAATAGCAGACGTAAAACTTCCAAGCTCCATCATTGTTCTTTCATATTAAAAAGCGCACCTAAATCAATAACTTCAGCATATTCTTCATCAAAACATTTGTCAAAGAAATCAGCAAACTCATTTGCTTTAGCATGATTACTCATATTGCACATTGCACGCCTATTTTCAGTATCAAATTCTAACCTGTAAGATTTTTTATCTCCTATAGATACGTGTACATTTATTTCTGAATTATTTAATCGTACAAATGGCTTATCATCAGTTCTCTTTAGTATTATGTCATACCCACAAGATTGATAATAAGCTATTCGTCTGAATAAATCCGATTTTTTTATTTTATCTTCATCGTAATTATTAAGTAAAATTCTTAATTTCCCCTTTCGTTCGATAAAATCACTAATCGCATTTATATATTCTTGTGATGATGTTGTCTCATTACACATATTACCTGCAAATATTCTTAGTTCTTTTTCTGCATGAGTAAACATCTCAACGAAAACAGTTTTCATTTTTTCGCAGTCAGAATTAAGAAATAATTTATCAATATTATTTTTAGCTAGGTTATGTATATATATGTTATATAAATTGTCCATTTTTGATAACCATAAATTTCATTGCAAAATAAATACTTAAATAAACAATAAACAACAACAATAACATGTTTCTTGACATTTTCAAAAAAAGATAGTAATATGACTAGACTATAAAAACAATGTACACTACTTTTCTGTTTCAAAGACATATATTAAAATTATTTCATAGCATTCCAAGTACATATATTTTTTTGTTTTAAGTCGATTTCTGTACTATAAGTATTTTATTTATTATGTTTCATAGCTAAAATATTATATATACTTTTATGTTCATTAGTGTCCAATAAAAATGGACGAGTTAAAAAATTAATCAAATAGTCCTTCAAAAAGGGGATAATCGAGTTCTTTGATATCGTTGAAATCA
>NZ_JAOQJI010000017.1:0-72797 GCF_025567125.1 Phocaeicola fibrisolvens
CTGAATTCCACATCAAGCATCCTGTGAAGTCCATTTTCCACCTGCCAGTGATTCCTCTTATGCATAATCAGACTTGCGGCATCTTTTCCCAAAGAGGTGATAAAGTATTGTGTCTCTTTTGTTTCCTCTCCTGTTTTCTTGTTCTTGCGTACGGTGTTGAATACTCCGAAAGTCTTTATTCCCGCCCATTTCCTGTACATGCTTCCCAGCATGTATTTTTCCTGAACAGTAAAACAGTTTCTGGTTACGGTATATCCGTGAGCCTTTTCATCAACTATGGTAACATCATCATTACGGTTCTCTCTTTTTTTGAGCATATTCCAGCCGACGATTTCCTCTATCTCTTTGCGCAAAAGAAGCTGGTTGTCCTTGACTATAAGAAGATAATCAGCTCCTTTTTTGAAAATCGCCTCCGCTATTTCTCTCTGCGTACCCATGGCGTCCATTGTTATAAGGTCTCCTTTGCCAATTGACAACGATTCTATCAGTGCCTTGTCAGCCGTAATCTCATTGCTTTTTTCCGGTACACGTTCCTGTCCGAGAGAAACCTCATGGGTCACATCGTATGCACTTACAATGTGTACTCTGGCTTTTCCGCCGTCATTGTCTGCATTGTTGATTTCATTTACAATACATGATAGGATAGAAAGATTCTCCTTGCCGGCGGAGCGCATTCTTTTCCCGTCAATGGCGATGTGTCTTTTAATTGATGTGGAATAATCCGTATCCGAGACGCTTGAGGCGGAAAAGCAGCAGGCCCATTCCCTGTACAGACTTTCAAGCTTGTCCGGATTTATGATGCTGAAAAAACGCCTGAAGGTATCATGGGAAGGAGTTGATTCAAGTCCCGGGATGAATCTCCTGAAGAAATCAATCTTTATCTTTCCATAATCTGCTATTTCATTCCATGTCTGGCATTTGGCAAATACCCCTGCAAGAGTTATTAAAAAAATTGTAGAGGTAGAATGTTGGACCATACCTTGTACACGTGTATCCAAAGGCTCCATGGCCTTTGCCAAATTATCCATAATCAAGAATTTCTTTGATATTGAATCCATATTTATCTGTTTTTTATTATAAAGATAATGAAAAACATCGACACATGCAAACTAAACAATCTGATAATCAGATAAATACAAACATCAAAAACTAAATCCTGTTAAAGAAATTTTGATGCGTTTTCTCTGAGCACAAACCGGGGATGCTCTATGTCAAGGAAATCATCCGTCCCAAATATGCGCTCAAGGACAGCACCCGGCTTCCTCCCGCAGGGCAGAAAGGCGTGGAGATTGCCCCCATGCCGCTGATGCCCGTCGACAAGTGCATCGCCGACACCAGCCTGCTTGCCGAGATACTGCTTCAGAAGTATGAATATCACGTCCCGTTCTACCGGCAGATACAGCAGTACCGGCATCTTGGGATGAAAGGCCTTACGGAAAGTACGCTGGACGGATGGTTCAAAAAGACGGTGGAGCTGCTCAGGCCTCTGTATGAGGAGCTCAAGAAGGAAGTCTTTTCCTGCGACTATGTACAGGCGGACGAAACCACTGTTCCGGTCATCAACAAGGAAAAGCACAGGGCCGACAAGGAATACCTGTGGATGGTAAGGTCGGTCATGAAGAAACTGGTCATCTTCCATTACGATGAGGGATCGCGTGCCGGAGCAGTCATCGAATCCCTGACAAATCAATATCACTTCAAGGGTTATCTTCAATGCGACGGTTTTGCAGGCTATGAGACAGCCTTCAGGACCAACCCCGACGTGCGGCTGCTCAACTGCCTGGTGCATATCCGCCGTCATTTTGAACAGGCTCTGGATGAAAACCGGGAGATGGCCGAACATGGCCTGACCCAGATACAGCATATTTACCGGATTGAACACTGCTGCGATAAGGCGGGCCTGTCGTACGACGAGCGGAAGACGAAGCGCCGGGAACTGGCCGGACCTGTCATGGATGCCATGAGAGTGTGGATGGAAACGGAAGGAATCAAGTACAGCCCCAATTCCCAGATTGGGAAAGCCATCACGTATGCCTATACCCGATGGGACAACATGATGGGATGTCTGGAGGACGGACGCCTGCTCTGGGATAACAATCTGGCTGAAAATGTCATCCGGCCGATTACTCTGGGACGGAAAAATTACCTCTTCTGCGGCAACCATGAGGCGGCGGCTAATATGTCGGTGATCTGTTCCCTGCTGGCCACCTGTAAGGCACATGATGTAAACCCAAGGGATTATCTGAATGATGTCATCGCCCGAATGCCCTATTACAAAAAAGCTACTCATGAGGAACTGCTGGAACTGCTTCCACATAAATGGAAGCTGCAACATCCGGAAAGTGCATTGACAAAACAAGAGGAGGAAGCCGGCAACCGGTGCTGACTGCAACATATAGGTTCAACAAAATAATAGCGACTGCAACTATTAGGTTTATAGTGACAGTCGCTATTGTTGTATATAAAGTTCAATACCTGTAGTTTAACGAATGCTTACATAAAATATATAGATTAAAGATTATAGTTGTACCTTGGTCTTTCTAGACGTAGAGGCATGATGGTCACAAAAAATCCCCTTCCGAACTCATTCATAACGAAGCGTTCAGGAGGGGATAACTTTTTCTGTATCTAGCTGTACGGATTATTTATATTCGTCCCAGCTCTTGATTTCGATGTCGTCGATGCTCATCGTGCAGAAGGCATGGATGAAGGCACTTGCCAGACGGGCATTCGTAATCAACGGAATGTTCAGGTCGATGGCGGCACGGCGAATCTTGTAACCATTGTCGAGTTCGCCGGCAGTCAGGTCGCGCGGGATGTTGACTACCATGTCGATTTCTTTCTTGTGCAACATTTCCAGTGCCTGCGGTTTGCCTTCTTCACTCGGCCAGAATACGCGGGTGTTCTCAATGCCGTTTTCAGTCAGGAACTTGGAAGTACCACCTGTAGCGAAGATGTTGTAGCCTTTGTCCTTCAATTCCTGTGCAGCTTTCAGCATTTCCACTTTCTGCTTCGGCGTACCGGTAGACATCAGGATGTTCTTTTCCGGGATGCGGTAGCCTACGGAAAGCATGGATTTCAGAACGGCGCAAGAAGTGTCTTCACCGATACAGCCCACTTCACCGGTAGAAGCCATGTCGACACCCAATACAGGGTCGGCTTTTTGCAGACGGTTGAAGGAGAACTGGCTGGCCTTGATACCTACATAGTCGAGTTCGAAGAGGTTCTTTTCCGGCTTTTCTACCGGCAGTCCCAGCATAACTTTCGTAGCCAGTTCGATGAAGTTGATTTTCAATACTTTGCTGACAAACGGGAACGAACGGCTGGCACGCAGATTACATTCAATCACCTTGATGTCATTTTCGCGGGCAAGGAACTGGATGTTAAACGGACCGGAGATGTTCAGTTCTTTCGCAATCTGACGGCTGATGCGTTTGATGCGGCGTACGGTTTCTACGTATAGTTTCTGCGGCGGGAACTGGATAGTGGCGTCACCTGAGTGAACTCCGGCAAACTCGATGTGTTCACTGATGGCGTAGGCAACGATTTCACCATTCTGTGCCACGGCATCCATTTCTACTTCTTTGGCATGTTCGATGAACTGGCTCACTACTACCGGATGCTTCTTGGATACGTTGGCAGCCAGCTGCAGGAAGCGTTCCAGTTCTTCCTGGTTGGAGCATACGTTCATGGCAGCACCGGAAAGTACGTATGACGGACGAACCAGTACCGGGAAGCCAACTTTCTGAATGAAGGCGTTGATGTCTTCCATGGAAGTCAGTGCGCTCCATTCCGGCTGGTCTACGCCGATGCGGTCGAGCATAGCCGAGAACTTGTCGCGGTCTTCTGCGTTGTCGATGCTCTTGGCGGAAGTTCCCAAAATGTGGATGTGCTGTGCATCCAGACGGAGAGCCAGGTTGTTCGGAATCTGTCCGCCGGTAGATACAATCACACCGTGCGGGTTTTCCAGGTCGAGGATATCCATCACACGTTCGAAGGTCAGTTCGTCGAAGTACAGACGGTCGCACATATCGTAGTCGGTAGATACGGTTTCCGGGTTGTAGTTAATCATCACGGAACGGTAGCCTTCCTTGCGGATGGTGTTCAGTGCCTGTACGCCGCACCAGTCGAATTCTACGGATGAACCGATACGGTAAGCACCCGAACCGAGTACAACGATGCTCTTGTGGTCGCCCAGGTAGTGTACATCGTTGGCCACACCGCTGTAAGTCAGATACAGGTAGTTGGTCTGTGCCGGATATTCAGCGGCCAGTGTATCGATTTGTTTCACTACCGGAACGATACCTACGCTCTTACGGTGCTTGCGGATGTCGAGGATGGCATCTTCCATGTCGCCTTCGTAACCGATGGCGCGTGCCACCTGGAAGTCGGAGAATCCCTGACGTTTTGCTTTATAAAGAAGTTCGTTCGGAAGCTGTGACAGCAGTTTGTGGTTGTTGCCCCACTCGTGCAGCTCTTTGGAAGTCTGCATGATGTTCATCAGCTTGTCGAGGAACCATTTGTCAATCTTGGTAAGGTCGTGAATCTGGTCTACGGTGTAGCCGGCACGCATAGCTTTTGAGATGACGAAGATACGCTTGTCGGTCGGTTCGCGCAGTGCCTTGTCTACATCGGCAATCTGAAGTTCCTTGTTTTCTACGAAACCGTGCATGCCCTGACCAATCATACGCAGACCCTTCTGGATGGCTTCTTCGAAAGTACGTCCGATGGCCATGACTTCACCTACTGACTTCATGCTGGAACCCAGCTCGCGGTCTACGCCGTGGAACTTGCCCAAGTCCCAACGAGGAATCTTACATACCACGTAGTCCAGTGCCGGCTCGAAGAAGGCTGAAGTGGTCTTTGTGACAGAGTTCTTCAGGTCGAACAATCCGTAACCCAGACCCAGTTTGGCAGCGACGAAAGCCAGCGGATAACCGGTTGCTTTAGATGCCAGGGCAGAAGAACGGCTCAGACGGGCGTTTACCTCAATCACGCGGTAGTCTTCCGATTCCGGGTCGAAAGCATACTGCACGTTACATTCACCCACGATACCGATGTGGCGGATGATGCGGATGGCCAGTTCACGAAGTTTGTGGTATTCGCTGTTGGTCAGTGTCTGTGAAGGTGCGATAACGATACTTTCACCGGTGTGGATACCCAATGGGTCGAAGTTTTCCATGTTGCAGACCGTGATACAGTTGTCGAAACGGTCGCGCACAACTTCGTATTCTACTTCCTTCCAGCCTTTCAAGCTCTTTTCTACCAATACCTGCGGGGAGAAAGAGAAGGCTTTTTCGGCCAGTACGTTCAGTTCTTCTTCGTTGTCGCAGAAGCCGGAGCCCAGACCTCCCAGTGCGTATGCTGCACGGATGATGACCGGATAGCCCAGTTCCTTGGCAGCACGGCGGGCGTCTTCGATGTTTTCTACCGCTTCACTCTTGATGGTCTTTACGTGGATTTCATCCAGTTTCTCTACGAACAGCTCACGGTCTTCCGTATCCATGATGGCCTGTACCGGAGTACCGAGTACGCGAGCATTGTATTTTTCGAATACACCTGCCTTGTAAAGAGCTACACCGCAGTTCAGGGCTGTCTGTCCACCGAACGACAGCAGCACACCGTCGGGACGTTCCTTGGCGATGACTTTCTCTACGAAATAAGGAGTGACGGGCAGGAAGTAAATTTTGTCGGCCACACCTTCCGAGGTCTGCACGGTGGCGATGTTCGGGTTGATCAGGATGGTTTCGATACCTTCTTCCTTCAAGGCTTTCAGGGCCTGTGAGCCGGAGTAGTCGAATTCACCTGCTTCACCGATTTTCAGGGCTCCTGAACCTAACAGCAATACTTTCTTTATATTTTCTTTCATTGTCTTCTTTGTTTTAATGGATTACAGCAACTTTACAAATTCGTCGAACAGGAATTCTGTATCGGTCGGACCGCTGGCAGCTTCTGGGTGGAACTGTGCAGAGAACCAAGGGTTCTTCTTGTGGCGGATACCTTCGTTGGAGCCGTCGTTCATGTTGATGAAGAGCGGTTCCCAGTCGGCTCCCAGTGTGTTGTTGTCCACTGCATAACCGTGGTTCTGTGAGGTGATGAAGCATTTGTCTGTGCCCACCAGACGTACCGGCTGGTTATGGCTGCGGTGTCCGTACTTCAGTTTGTAGATTTTAGCGCCTCCTGCCTTTGAAAGCAACTGGTTACCCATACAGATTCCGAAGATAGGAAGTTTTTCGTTCTGCATGGCTTTGCGGATGTTCTGTACAGCCGCATCGCAGGTGTCAGGGTCGCCCGGACCGTTGGAGATGAACAGACCGTCGAATTGCAGGGAGTTGAAGTCGTAGTCCCAAGGCACGCGGATTACTTCTACGTCGCGCTTGAGCAGGCAACGGATGATGTTTGATTTCACGCCGCAGTCTACGAGCACTACTTTTTTCTTGCCTTCGCCTTCATTGTAGCGGATGATTTCTTTGCAGGAAACTTTGTCTACGTAGTTTACGCCGGCATAAGTGGCTTCAGGGATGTTGTCCGGTTCATCGTCGAACACGATTTTTCCCATCATCACACCATGTTCACGCAGCACCTTGGTCAGTTCGCGTGTGTCGATGCCCGTGATACCTGGAATCTGTTCACGCTTCAGCCAGTCGGCCAGGCTTTCTACTGCATTCCAGTGGGAATACTTTTCGCTGTAGTCGCTCACGATAATCGCTTCGGCATGGATTTTTTCGCTTTCCATGAAAGTGGGCAGTCCGTTTGCTTCGAACGTGAACGGAGGCACGCCGTAGTTACCGACCAGCGGATAGGTCAGTGTCATCAACTGACCGGCATACGAAGGGTCGGTCAAGCTTTCAGGGTATCCGGTCATTGCCGTGTTGAACACCACTTCACCGGCTACCGGTTTCTCATAGCCGAACGACTTGCCATGAAAGCGGCTCCCGTCGTCGAGGATTAATGTTACATTTCTCATCACCTTATTACAAATAATCTTATATATCTTGTATTATTATTCTCTTGCATTCGTATATACGAAAAAACGCCCGGATTTGCCGAAAAGCAATTCCGGGTGTATATAAAGGGAAACTCAAATATTCAGGGAAAAAATGACATGAAGAAAAAAAAGAATGGCTTCCGGCATTCATCCAGTCCGCCGGAACTCCGAATATGTGTGTATTCTTTCTATGTCTTAACCAGTAATCCATCAAGCTCTTTTGTCACGTCATAATTCGGAGTGCAAATATACACATTTCTGTTCAAATGAAAGGACGATTGTCGAAAGTTTTTACAAAAATATTTCTTTCTTTTCTTTTGATGACTGGAGAATGGTGCGGGTGGAAGGTATTTATGTGGAAAGTGGGGGAGTGAGAATTCGGAAAAAGCCTGGTGAAGATTGGGTAGGAAAGAAAGGTGAAAGTGCAAGGAATAGCGTAAAAAGTGGGTTTCATGGGCTTCTGAAATGATTTTTTTTGAAAAAAAACTGCTTTTTGTTTGGCAGGTTCCAAGAAAACTGTAATTTTGCAACCGTTTTCAACGAAACACGTTGCCGAAATAACTCAGTTGGTAGAGTAACTCATTCGTAATGAGTAAGTCGCGGGTTCGAGTCCCGCTTTCGGCTCCGAGTGAAAGCCGCTTAATTACAACGAATTAGGAGGCTTTTTTATTTTCTTTCCCCAGATTCGGGGCAATGTAACGGGGCTCAACGTAAAGCATTGAAGAATTTATTTTAAAAGGTCAAAGAAATATATTGCCATTCTTTCATTGTTTTTTATGTTTCTCAGGTGGAGAACGTACGTTTTCCATGCGAGAGACGTAGGTTTCAGCTTCGGGAAACATAGGTTTCATGCATGGGAAACCTACACATTTTCTTTCTTTTTTGAGATTATTCTCTTTTCGTTTTCTGGTTATCATGTTGGCACGCTGATTCATGCAAGGGATTGTCGGTTGTAAAAAGTCTTTATGGGGAAACTTTTTTGTTGTCCGATAATTGTATACCTTTGGGCATGTTAAAACAGAATTTTATGAAATAAACCAATACGAAATAAAAATGAAAAGAAATGTAAGATTGTGTGGATGTATGCTGGCGGGACTGATGTGTGCATGGAATGTAACTTTTGCACAATGCCCTGTGAGTGGAGATTATTCCAAGTATATTAATTGGACATTGGGAAAGTCATGGAGCAACGGATTCAAGGCCATGCCAGATGTGTGTACTAATCTGAAGGAATTTTATAGTCAGTATCATAAGAACAAGGCTCAGTGGGATGCGGCTTTCCAATGGCTGGCACAAACCGATTTGGAGCATATTCCAGCAGGAAAGCACGACATACCCGGTACAACGTTGTCGGTTTCGGTAGAGGACAGTGCCAACAAGCCCTTGGACAAGTGTGGCTCTGAATCGCATTATCATCACATCGACTTGCAATACGTAGTAAAGGGAACGGAACGTTTCGGACTGCTTGATCATGATTCTTCTTATCCTAATCAGGCATACAAACCCGATTTTATGGGCTATACTTATGAGGTGGAGAAAACAATGTTTATTGATTCTACTCCTGGACGCTTCTTTTTGTTTTTCCCCAGTGACTGGCATATTGCCAAGGTGCAGACAGAGAAAGAATCACAGGAAATTCGTGTTGTAGTGATCAAACTGGACTATGTGAAATAATTGAAGGAAACAAATACTTTGCTTTTTTTGATTTGATGCAGCATCATCTTCTATCCGTTTATCGGAGCATGAAGATGGTGCTTTATTTGTTAATTCACTTTTCTTTTAAATTAATTAACTGTTTGTTTGAAAAACTATTACGATAGTTTCGTAGATTTGCGAAAAATTCGTAGAAAACCTAATTCGATATGGAAAAGCTAACTTATCAGGAAGAAGAGGCCATGCGCTTCATCTGGCATTTGGGCCCGTGTTTCGTGAAAGAAATCGTGGCCCGTTATGACGAGCCGAAACCGCCTTACACCACGGTGGCCTCGATTGTGAACAACCTGAAACGGAAGGGCTACCTGAAGGCCGAGAAGTTTGGGAACACTTACCGCTATACGCCGCTGGTGGGGAAGGAGGAATATACCCGCAACTCAGTGGGCAACCTCGTGCGCAACTATTTCGCCAACTCTTACAAGGAGATGGTGTCGTTCTTCGCCAAGGAGCAAAAAATCTCCAAGGACGAGCTGAACGAGATTATCGACCTGATTGAGAAGCGGAAAGACAAATAGAGTATTTCAGAATTATATTTACTCACCTTTTAAAATTCTTTTTATTATGCTATATCTTCTTCAAGTCAATTTCGGACTGGTCCTGTTTTACGCCTTGTACAAGCTGGTATGTACGCGGGACACCTTTTTCCGTTCCAGAAGATTCATTCTGCTGCTGGCATTGGTGTTGCCTTTCGTGTTGCCGCTGGTCGACGTGCGGGAATGGCTGGAAAGTCGTGACAGCCTGATTATGCTGACGCATTTCGACTATTCGGTAGTGTTGCCGGAAATTGTGGTGGGAAGTGAAGCGGCGGAAGCGGGAAACGGCGTGTGGGTGTTGTCCGATTGGGTGAAATACCTGTACCTCGCCGGAGTGCTGGTGCTGTCCGTTCGATTCCTCGTGCAAGCGTGCAGTCTGTGGCATCTGATCTTGCGTACGCCGGAGAAGACGATAAACGGCATCCGTGTGAAATGCTTGAATGGCTCGTCCGGACCCTTCTCTTTCTTCGGGTGGATTTTCCTGAATCCGGCGACGGTGAAGGGAGACGAACTGGACGAAATCCTGACACACGAGATGGCGCACGTAAAGCAACGGCATTCCGTCGATGTGCTTCTTGCCGAAATGGTCAGTATCTGCTGCTGGATGAACCCTTTTGCCTGGCTGCTGAAACGGGAAGTCCGGCTCAATCTGGAGTTCCTGGCCGACAAGAGAGTCGTGGAAGCGGGATTCGCCACCAAGAGTTATCAATATCATCTGCTTGGGTTGGCCTACAGCCACAAGTATGGATTATCCAATAATTTCAATTTCTCTCATCTTAAAAAACGTATCATTATGATGAACAAGAAAAAATCAAACGGAACAGGGCGTATTAAATATGCACTGTTCATGGTTCCGGCCTTTGCTCTACTCGTTGCCGGAAACACCTCCTGCTCGCAGGGAGCATCCGAAAAACAGGATGCCAAAGAAGAAACCGTCGCACCGGATTCAGTAGCGGCTCTTACTGACAGTGTGGCAAAGGACGAAGTGTTTATGGTAGCGGAACAGATGCCTGAATTTCCGGGAGGGATGAAGGAATTGTTGAAATTTCTTCAAGACAATGTGAAATATCCGGAAAGTGCCATGAAGAAAAATGTGCAGGGACGGGTAATTGTGCAGTTCGTAGTGGAAAAAGACGGAACCCCTACCGAGTTCAATGTGGGTCGTTCTGTGGACCCGGATTTGGATGCGGAAGCTTTGCGCGTGCTGAAGACCATGCCTAAGTGGAAACCGGGCATGCAGAGGGGAGAGGTCGTGAGAGTGAAATTCACTGTGCCTGTTGCGTTCAAGCTTCAGTAATTTGCTTTTTTGAGTCCGCTTTCAAATGGGTTTTACGTATGCTTTATGTACTTCTGAGAGAAGTTGAAAGGAAGAAACCGCATTTGAAAGCGGGCTCATTTTTATAAAAATATAATACCATGAAAATTACCGCAATATTATTTTCCTCTATCTTATTGGCCTTGCCGGGTTACGGACAAAATAGAGAGACGGACTATCTGTCGCATGTGCTGGAGAAAATGAATGCCGTGGAATCGGTGACCTATCATTGTGTGATAAAGTCATGGGAACCGGGAGACAAAGAGCCGGTGTACAATGTGCCAATAGAAATTTATGAGCATGTGAATCCGCAGGATACGGCTGTGGGTTATTCTTTCTTGTGTGCCTCGGATAAGGAATTCAGGCAGCCGCTTTGGGTATATGACGGAACTGTGTTTGCTTATATAGAGAAAGAGGAAAAAGAAGTACGGATAGATGATTTCACTCAGAAAAGTTCCCTTCCGTTCAGAGTTATTATGCCGCAAGCTTTTGGTTGCATGAAATCCGTTCTTGAGTATGCATTGAACACCCAGGATAGCATAGTCCTCAGCTTGAAGGATGAGGGGAAAGATTATCTGATGGAATTAAGTATCCATACACCGTATCAGGTGGAGTTCTTTGGTAAGGCCTGTTACATGCCGCAGAATCCGTATGTATATGATCCGACATCTATCTACAAAATCTGGATTTCAAAAGAAGATGACATGCCTTTTCGTTATCGCAGGGAGATGCAGCACAGCATCAGTGAGGGGATTTGTTCCGATTTTGTGTATAATCCTGCAGGAAAGGGAAAAATTGTGGCGGAAGATTATTATCCGGCAGACTATGTGCGGCGTATAAAAGGAGAGAAGTCTCAGAAGGCGACTGTGGATATGATGGGTAAAAAAGCTCCAGACTGGACGCTTACTGACATGAACGGTCAGAAGGTTTCTTTAAGCGGTATAAAGTCGAAGGTCATCTTGTTGCAGTTCACGGGGATAGGCTGCGGACCGTGCAAGATTTCAGTTCCTTTCTTGAACAGGTTGAGAAAAGAATATGCGGTAAATGAACTTGAAGTGCTGGCTGTAGAAACGTGGGGACGGTCGAAATCATCTTGTGAAGTGTATGTGAAAAACCAGGGAATAGAATACGGTTTTCTGACTGCCGATAAGGATACAATTGCTAAACTTATAAATGATTATCAGGCTGGTAATGGAGTTCCGCAGTTTTATTTGATAGGTAAAGACCGCACGATAATTGCAAAGTTTCAAGGCTATGCAGAGAAGACAACGGACGAGGAGATAGAAAAGAAGATAAAAGCGAACTTGTAGATCCGAAAATCGTATTCTTCCAATACCTTGCATTTTCTGTAGATTTTTCTATACATTTGCAGCCGTACATTTATAAACAAAAATAAGACACAATGAAAAATCTAAGAAACATGCTGGCAGCCGGTCTGTTCATGGCCGGAATTTGCTTTACCGCCGGCGCACAGACACAGATTCCGCTGGAAAACTTTTTCAAGAACCCGGAAAAGATAGACTATCAGGTATCGCCCGACGGGACCTACTTTTCATTCATGGCTCCCTACGAGAACCGCATGAACCTTTTTGTACAGAAAATCGGATCGGACACTACCATCCGCATCACATCTGAAACGGAACGTGACATCGCCGCAAGCATGTGGGCCGGCAATAACCGCATCCTTTTCGTCAAGGATACGGGAGGCGACGAGAATTACCAGCTCTATGGCGTGAACATCGACGGTTCTGACCTGAAATCGTACACCAATTTCCCGAAAGTGAGAACCAATATTATCGACCCGCTGGAAAAAATCGATTCACTGGTCATCATCGGCATGAACAAACGTAACCCTCAGGTATTTGACCCGTATCGCCTGAACCTGAACACAGGAGAATTGACCTTGTTGGCCGAGAACCCAGGCAATATACAGGGATGGATGACCGACCACGACGGCAAGCTGCGTGTAGCCATTGCCATAGTAGATGGGGTCAATAAGCAGATACTATACCGTGAAACGGAAGACCAGCCGTTCCAAGCGGTATTGACCACCAACTTTAAGGAAACCGTCGGTTTTGCCGTCTTTACGCCCGACAACAAGATGGTCTATGCACTGACCAACGTCGGACGCGACAAGACCGCACTGGTCCTGATGGATCCGGAAACCTGCGAAGAGAAGGAGGTCCTGTACATGAACGACAAGTACGACATCTCGGGCTTCAGCTACTCCGAAAAGAAGAACCGGCTGACAGTAGTAGCCTGTGAAGGGCACAAGGACATGATCCGCCACTATTTCGACAAAGAGGAAGAAGGGATACGTCATAAACTGGAAGCACAGCTTCCGGGCTATAACGTCAGTATCACCAGCCAGAGCAGAGACGAGAATATCCGCCTGATCCATGCCGGCAATGACCGCACATACGGAAGCTACTACCTCTATAATGTAAAGGAAAACAAGCTCACCAAGGTGGCCGACATAGCGCCCTGGATTAAAGAAGAGGAAATGTGCGCCATGAACCCGATTACCTATACCAGCCGTGACGGACTGACCATAGAAGGTTACCTGACTCTGCCGAAAGGTTATACCATGGAAAATGCAAAGAACTTGCCGGTTGTGGTCAATCCGCATGGAGGACCGTGGGCACGCGATTCCTGGGGATACAATCCGGAAGTACAGTTCCTTGCTAGCCGTGGCTATGCCGTACTGCAGATGAACTTCCGCGCCTCAACCGGATACGGACGCAAGTTTACTGAACTGGGCTACAAGCAATGGGGACAGACCATGCAGAATGACATTACCGACGGAGTAGAATGGCTGATCAAGAAAGGGATAGCCGACCCGAAGCGGGTGGCCATCTATGGAGCAAGCTATGGAGGTTACGCTACCCTGGCAGGAGTGACCTTTACTCCCGACCTGTATGCCTGCGCCGTCGATTACGTAGGAGTGTCCAATTTGCTTTCATTCATGAATACGATTCCTCCCTACTGGAAACCGTTGCTCGACATGATGCACGAAATGGTGGGCGACCCCGCAACCGACAAAGAAATGATGGAAAAATACTCGCCTGTATTCCATGTAGACCAGATTAAGGCTCCGCTGTTCATCGCCCAGGGTGCAAACGACCCGCGCGTCAACAAAGCCGAATCTGACCAGATGGTAGAAGCCTTGAAGAAACGAGGTGTGGAAGTGGAATACATGGTAAAGGAAAATGAAGGACACGGATTCTATAATGAAGAGAACAAGTTCGACTTCTACCGTGCCATGGAGAAATTCCTTGACAAGCATCTGAAATAAACACTTCAGCCTGATTGTTATTAAACCGGATTCTCCAAAATCCTTGCATTTTCTGTAGATTTTTATATACATTTGCAGCCGTACATTTAAACAAAGAGAAAACAGATGCATCGTATCGCTTCCTATTCGCGCAAAGTCATGCTTCGGTTCCGCCGTTGGAGCCGGAAGGAATATGCTGCGTTCGTGAGCCTGCATCGCCACGTCACCATCGGACAGGTGGGACGGGGAATTGCGGATGCCTCACTGGGTAAGCAGAAAGCGACCGTGCGCACGGGAGCGAAAAGTGCGGTGACCTCATGGACCAGTGTGGTGGAGGAGGAGTGGCCGCTGGGAGGCGGAACGACCGGATGGGAAGGAGCACTGGCAGGGATTGGTGTGCCCGAACGACAGGGACAGTCCTGCAGACAAAGGGATGAGGTGCCTGCTTCTTTTTGTACGACGATGAGATTTGAAACAAGCATACCGAAAGGGGTGTACTCGTTCGCGACTCAGTCTGACAGACGTAGCCGTAACGGGTACACTCCTTCTTTTTTATGAATAAATACGTATGGAAAGATTACAGAAACTGGAAGAGAAAATAAAAGAAGGACAGGTGCTGACTGCCGAAGAGGCTTTGTGGCTGTTGGAAGAAGCACCTTTTGACGCATTGTGTGAAACGGCCCACCGCATCACGGAGGCATACGCTTCGCGGAAGTTTGACATGTGTTCCATCATCAATGCCAAGTCGGGACGTTGCCCGGAAAACTGCAAGTGGTGCGCCCAGTCGGCACATCATCACACGGGCGTGGAGGAATACGGACTGGTGAGCGAAGAAGAATGTTTGCGTCAGGCACAGATGAACGAGCACCAGGGGGTATCGCGCTTTTCGCTGGTGACCAGCGGACGTCGGCCTTCGGCGGGAGAAATAGAAAAGTTGTGCGCGCATTTTGAATACCTGCGGGCACACAGCGGCATCAAGTTATGTGCATCTTTGGGGCTGGCCACGGAGGAACAGCTTGCGGCGTTGCACCGTGCGGGGGTGAGCCGTTATCATTGCAATCTGGAGACGGCGCCTTCGTTTTTCCCGAACCTGTGCTCCACGCATACCCAAGCCCAGAAGATAGATACGTTGCAGGCAGCTCGCCGGGTGGGCATGGACGTGTGCAGCGGAGGCATCATCGGCATGGGAGAAACACCTGCCCAGCGGGTGGAACTGGCGCTGACCTTGCGGGAACTGGAGGTGCAGTCTATCCCGTTGAACCTGTTGCAGCCCATCAAGGGAACACCGCTGGAACATGCGAAACCGCTGACAGCGGAAGAGGTGTTGCGCACGGTGGCCATGTTCCGCATGGTGAACCCGACAGCTTTCCTCCGTTTTGCCGGAGGACGTTCGCAGCTGAGTGAGGAGACGGTGGACCGTGCTTTGTATGTGGGCATCAATTCGGCCATTGTGGGTGATTTGCTGACTACTCTCGGTTCCAAAGTATCAAAAGACAAAGAACGTATAAAAGGAGCAGGATATGAATTGTGAGAAACTGTTTGACGAATTTGACCGGGACCACCTGTGGCACCCGTACACTTCGACCTCAAATCCGTTGCCTACTTACAAGGTGGAACGGGCAGAGGGCTGTACGCTGACCTTGGCCGACGGCACGGAGCTGATTGACGGCATGTCGTCGTGGTGGTGTGCCGTACATGGATACAATCATCCGGTATTGAACCGGGCGGTGGAGGAACAGCTCCACCGGATGTCGCACGTGATGTTCGGGGGACTGACCCACGAACCGGCCATCGAACTGGGAAAGGAATTGTTGAAAATCGTGCCTCCCAGCATGGAGTATATTTTTTATGCAGACAGTGGGTCGGTGGCTGTGGAGGTGGCCTTGAAGATGGCGGTGCAGTATCAGTTTGCAGCCGGCCATCCGGAGAAGAACAACTTCGTGACCATTCGCTCGGGCTACCACGGCGATACGTGGAACGCCATGTCGGTGTGCGACCCGGTGACGGGCATGCACAGCCTGTTCGGTTCGGCCCTTCCGGTACGCTATTTCGTGCCAGCTCCGCAGTGCCGTTTCGGCGCGGAATGGGACGAGAAAGACATCGAGCCGTTGCGGGAAGTCATCACGCAGCACCATGGCGAGCTGGCGGCCCTGATTCTGGAACCGATCGTACAGGGAGCCGGAGGGATGCGTTTCTACCATCCACAGTATTTGCGGGAGGCGGCACGCCTCTGCCGGGAACACGGCATGCTCCTGATTTTTGACGAGATTGCCACGGGTTTCGGGCGTACGGGCAAGCTCTTTGCATGGGAACATGCGCAGGTGGAACCGGACATCATGTGCATCGGCAAGGCACTGACCGGAGGATACATGACCTTCTCGGCGGTGTTGGCTTCGGCAAAGGTGGCCGACTGTATTTCTTCCAAGGAACCGCGTGCCTTCATGCATGGGCCTACGTTCATGGGCAATCCGCTGGCGTGTGCTGTGGCACTGGCTTCTGTCCGGCTGTTGTTGTCGTCTGGTTGGCAGGAGAAGGTGCGCCGCATTGAGGCACAGTTGAAAGAGGAATTGGCGCCGGCGGTTGCGTTGCCGCAGGTGGCTGACGTCCGGGTACTGGGAGCCATCGGGGTGATTGAGACCAAGAAGCCGGTCGACATGGGCTGGATGCAGCGGCGGTTTGTGGAAGAAGGTATCTGGGTACGTCCGTTCGGACGGCTGGCCTACATCATGCCGCCTTTCATCATCCGTCCGGAGCAGCTGACCAAGCTGACGAGCGGTTTGTGTAAGATTGTGGGCGAAATGCCGGAATAAAAACAAAGGAGGAACATCATGGAAAATGAAATACAATCCGGACCGGACAGGGATTTCCTGCTGGAACTGGACAAGCTGGAGGCGTGCGGCAACCTGCGCGTGTTGCCGGAAACCTGCTGTGACGGGAAATGGATTGAAGCCGGCGGACGGCGGATGCTGAATCTGTCATCGAACGATTACCTGGGACTGGCTTCGGACAAGGCGTTGCGCGAGGAATTTCTGCGGACGGTGAAGGAGAGGGACTTGTGCTTTTCTTCCTCGTCTTCACGGTTGCTGACGGGCAACTTCCCGGCTTATCGGGAATTGGAAACGTTGCTGGTTTCGCTCTTCGGGGCGGAGAGTGCACTGGTGTTCAGCAGCGGGTATCACATGAACACGGGGATTCTGCCGGCGGTGACCGATGCGAATACCCTGATTCTGGCCGACAAGCTGGTGCATGCGAGTCTGATTGACGGCATCCGTCTGTCGGCAGCCAAGTGCATCCGCTACCGCCATCAGGACTATGCACAGCTGGAGAATCTGCTGGCCAAGTATCACGGTTCGTATCACCGGATTGTCATCGTGACGGAAAGTGTGTTTAGCATGGACGGTGATGTGGCTTCGCTCGACCGACTGGTGGCACTGAAGCACTGTTACGACCACGTGATGCTGTATGTGGACGAGGCGCATGGCATTGCGGTGCGAGGGGCGCATGGACTGGGGGTGGCCGAGGAACAAGGCTGCCTGAAGGACATCGATTTCCTGTGCGGCACCTTCGGCAAGGCGATGGCTTCCGTCGGGGCGTATGTGGTGTGCCGGAAGGTGATTCGCGATTATCTGGTGAACCGGATGCGGACGTTGATTTTCACCACGGCATTGCCTCCTGTCAACGTGGCTTGGACGCGGTTTGTCTTGTCGCGGTTGGAGGAGATGCAGGCACGGCGGGAGCACCTGGCACAGATTTCAGCGCGTCTGCGGGAGGCTGTCCGTGAAAGCGGGGCCGATTGCCCGTCGGAAAGCCACATCATTCCCTTGGTGGTAGGAGCCAACGAGAAGGCCATCTGGAAGGCACTGCAGATGCAGGAACACGGCTTCTATGTGTTGCCCGTGCGTCCGCCTACGGTGCCTGAAGGGACGGCACGGTTGCGTTTCTCGCTGACCGCGCTGATTGAAGCGGACGAAGTGGCGCGTTTGTGTCACGAATTGAAGGAATGAATCGGAAAGAATTGAAGGAATGAAACAACTGTTTATCAAGAAGGAAGGAAACCCGGTGTTGCTGCTTTTCTTTGCGGGCTGGGGTTCGGACGAAAACCTGTTTGGCAGTCCGGTGCCGGAAGGGTGCGATTACTTGCTGTGTTTTGATTACAAGAATATGGACTTTGACTACAGCCTGCTGGACGCCTATCAGGAGATACGGGTCCTGGCCTGGTCCATGGGCGTATGGGTGGCTTGCCAGACGTTGACCGGGAAGGATTATCCCTACGGGATGAGGCTGGCCGTGAACGGAACACCTTATCCCATTCACGATACGAAAGGGATTCCGGAAGCCATCTTCCGGGGAACGCTGGAGAATTTCTCGGAACCGGTGCTGGTACGTTTCCGGCGGCGGATTTGCGGGTCGGCAGCGCAGGTGAAAGTTTTTCTGGCACATCATCCTTACCGGACATTAGAAGATTTGCATCAGGAACTGGCAGACGAATGGACGATGGTGAAGGCCCTTCCGGTGTGGGAGTGGGACTGGGACAAGGCGATTGTCGGGACCTCGGACAAGATTTTCCCGCCGCAGAACCAGCGGGAAGCTTGGCAAGGCGTACCGGTAGAAGAAAAGGACGTGGAACACTATGACGAGGAACTGTTCCGGCAGTTGCTAAGCGGAGAAAGTAGTTTATGGACAAGACCCTGATCAGTCGGCGTTTTGCGAAGGCCGTGGGCACTTACCTGGACAAAGCCGACGTGCAGCGTTACGTGGCGTCGCGGATGGCAGAACTGACGGGCCGTTATATCCCGGAAGACGTACAGGAACGGGTGCTGGAGATTGGTTGCGGCACGGGCATGTTCACGCGGATGTACCTGAAACAGGCAACTCCGGAAGAGATGTGGCTGAACGACCTTTGTCCGGAGGTAAAACCCTATCTGGCCGATGTGTTGGGCGAGAAGGTGCATTTTGTGGCGAAGGATGCGGAGACGCTGGCTTTTCCCGGAGGGCAGGACCTGATTGTGTCGTGCTCGGCGGTGCAGTGGTTCGATGATTTGCCGCGCTTCTTTTCGGGGTGTCGGAGGCTGCTGCACGAAGGAGGCTACCTGGCTTTCAGTACCTTCGGCCCTCACAACACGGAGGAGGTGGCCACGCTGGCTTCGGCAGGGCTTTCGTATCCGTCGTTGGAGGCACTGCGGGAGATGCTGGCCGCCCGTTACGAGGTGGTATATGCCCATGAGGAGCAGTTGCGCCTGTCGTTTGCTTCTCCGCTGGAGGTGTTGCGGCACCTGAAAGAGACGGGAGTGACGGGCACGGCAGCACAGGCCTGGACACGAGGCAGGCTGCAGGAGTTCTGCCGGAATTATACCGAACGGTTTTCGGATGAGCGGGGCAGGGTGTATCTTACCTTTCATCCCATTTATATGATATGTAGAAAATAAAATACTAAAAGCGATACGGAAATGAAAAAAAATGTATATTTTGTGAGTGGCATCGACACGAACATCGGAAAGAGTTATGCCACAGCTTATTTGGCCAAGACATGGAACGAGCGGGGTATCCGCACCATTACGGAAAAACTGATTCAGACGGGTAATATGGACCTGTCGGAAGACATCGAGTTGCACCGTCGGATTATGGGTACAGGCTTGTTGCCGGAGGATAAGGAACGGCTGACGATGCCGGAGATTTTTTCTTATCCCTGCTCTCCGCACCTGGCTGCAGAGATTGACAAGCGTCCGATTGACTTCGACAAGATTGAACGGGCTACGCAGACGTTGAGTGAGCGTTACGACGCGGTGTTGTTGGAAGGGGCCGGGGGACTGATGGTGCCTTTGACGCGCGAATTGCTGACCATTGACTACGTGGCACAGAAACAGTATCCGCTGGTGTTCGTGACTTCCGGACGACTGGGAAGCATCAACCATACGTTGCTGAGCCTGGAGGCGATGAGCCGCCGGGGCATCCGTCTGCATACGCTGGCCTACAATCTCTTCCCGGAGGAAGACGATGAGATTATCCGTCGGGATACGGAGGAATACATGCGCGATTTGCTGAAACGGGAATATCCGGAAGCAGAGTTCGTGGTGATTCCGTTTTTAGGTAATAAATAAAAGAAAGAAAGTGAAACAGGGGTATTATCACCTGCTGGCCATTTTGGTGGTCGCAGTGTGGGGATTGACGTATATCTCCACCAAGGTGCTGATTCAGCATGGACTGCATCCGCACGAGATTTTTTTCTATCGTTTTCTGATTGCTTATGCAGGTGTTTGGGTGATTTCCCCCCGTCGTTTGCTGGCTAATAGTTGGAGGGATGAAGGTTTGCTACTTTTAGGCGGCTTCTTTGGAGGTGCGCTTTACTTCTATACGGAAAATACGGCATTGGGAATTACGCAGGTTTCGAATGTGGCTTTTCTGTTGTGTACAGCTCCCTTGATGACGGCATTGCTTTCATCAGTTCTCTACAAAGAGGAACGACTGACCCGCCGGTTGCTGGGCGGATCGGCACTGGCTCTGTGTGGAGTGGCTTTGATTGTGTTTGAGAAACAACACGGAGTACAAGTTTCCCCGTGGGGCGATTTGCTGACCTTGTGTGCAGCTTTCTCGTGGGCGTGCTATAGTTTGGTGATTCGTCAGCTTTCAGGTCGTTATCCGGTGTCGTTCATCACTCGGAAAGTGTTTTTCTATGGGATAATCACTATCCTGCCGCTATTTGGAATTTATCATTTCCGGTTGAATGCGGGGATTTTGGTGCAGCCGTCAGTTTGGATGAATCTGTTGTTCTTGGCATTGGTAGCCTCGCTGGTCTGCTTTGTGGTTTGGAACGTGGCTCTGAAGAAGATAGGAGTGGTACGTACTTCCAACTATATCTACTTGGGGCCGTTGGTCACGCTGGCCGCTTCCATGTGTATATTGGGAGAAAAACTAAGTCTTTGTGCAATTGTGGGATCGGCCTGCATCTTGTGCGGGGTATACTGGGCAGAAAAGAAACATTGAGTCTTCCGGTTTTGAGATTGACAAGTTTAGGGAAATCCCTACCTCAAAATAGGGATTTCCTGCTTGATGGGGAGAAATATCTTCCTATTTTTGTACTAGAATAAAAAGGTAAAACCGTTAAAAGATAGAATTATGAGGAAGTTGAAAGTATTTGCTTCGTTGATATGGGCAAGTTTGCCGCTTTTTGTGGCGGCCCAGAGTAACGACGACCTTTACTTCGTGCCTAAGAAGAAGGCAGAAACGAAGAAGGAGACCGTAGTAGCCCCGAAGCAGAATCAGGGGACAGCGGTATATTCCACATCGGCCACTTCCACTCCGGTGGTGGTGAAAGATGCGGCAGGAAACACACGTGATGTGGACGAGTACAACCGTCGGTACACATCGCGGGAAAACACGTTCTCCATGCAGAACGATACGCTTTACATACAGGAAAAACCGTATGGAGAGCGGGGAGAATGGGTGAACGGCTTTGAAGGTTCACAAGATGATTATGAGTATGCTATGCGCATCGTCCGTTTTCGGAGTCCGCGCTATGCCATTCCGGTGAGCAGCCCGCTGTATTGGGACGTGGTGTACGGAGCCTTCCCTTCCTGGGATTGGAACGTGTATGACGACGGACTGTATGCATACGTGTTCCCTACTTACAGCAATCCGCTGTGGTGGGACTGGAGATGGAACTGGAGCATTGCCGGACCGCGATTTGGCTGGTATTCTCCATGGTATTATAGCAGCTGGTATTCTCCTTATTGGTATGGTAGCTACTGGGGTGGTTACTGGGGCAGCTATTGGGGAGGCTACTGGGGCGGTTATTGGGGTCCCGGATGGCATCATCATTACCCCTATTATGGATGGGGAGGAGGCGCTTATCAAGGGCACTCTTATACCTATAACAACCGCCGTGCAGAAAATATGGTACGGAACGGTACGGTGGGGACTGCGTTCGACCGTAACGGCAGAACGGGAGGCCGCGTGATGAGTGGATTGGACCGTAACGGCAGAACGGGAGGTCGTGTTGTGACCGGTACCGATGGAGTACGTTCTATCCGTCCGGACGGTGCTTCCAGAGTGCGTAGTACGGGTACAAGATACACACGCCCGTCTCAGGGATTGGGTGAGTCCACTTATTCTCGTCCTAGTAGTACACGCCCGAATTCCTATCGAAATACGGATGTGTTCAACCGGATGAATCAGAATTCGAACCGGACGAATGGGCTTAATAATTCGCGGACAAATTCAAATTCTTCTGTCAGAAGTTACAGTAACTTTGGAGGAGGAAGCTATCGTTCTACTACGGGTGGCGGCGGTTCTTCCAGAGGTGTAAGTACCGGTGGCGGTGGTGGTGCTCGCAGAAGATAAATGTGTAAATAAAATGAAGTTAAAGATGAAAAAGAGATATATGTATGCGGTGGCCTGTTCAGTGCTGTGTGGCGCACAGGCCATGGCGCAGACTGCGTATGATGCGGTCCGTTATGCGGGGGATGAATTGAATGGAACAGCCCGTTTTGTCGGAATGGGGGGTGCCATGGGTGCTTTGGGTGCAGATATTTCGGTCATCGGTACCAACCCGGCGGGTATCGGCTTGTTCAGGGGACACGATGTGTCTACGTCATTTGGCATGAATGCCACAAAGGCGGAAAGTGACTTTAATGGGAATGTGATGAACGACAAACGGAATAAGGCTTCGTTTGATCAGATTGGTTTTGTGTATTCTACCAAAATCGGCAACCGTACGACGCTTCGTTACCTGAATTTTGGTTTTAACTATCATAAAAGCCGGAATTTCAACCGGCAGTTTGCAGCAGGCGGTATGCTGGGCGGACTCTCACAGACGCAGCAGATGGCCAATATGGTAGGCGGGTCTATCTATTCCATCAGTGAAATGGATGACATTTATAACTATGGGACAGAAGGGCACAGCGGACTTTCGAACCCTTACTACAATACCAATTATCCGTATCTGGGCGTCATGGGTGTCCGTACGGAACTGGTCGGAGTGGGCACATTGGCCAATGGGAAGCAAGTACCGATGGGCTGGAACGGTAATGCAAACGGTTTCCGCAGCCGGGAGGAAGGTGGTATCAACCAGTATGACTTCAACGTGGCGTTTAATGTGGAAGACCGGATGTATTTCGGTATCACGCTGGGCGTGAATGACGTGAATTATACTCGCAGCACCTATTATACGGAAGATGTGTACGATGGCGATCACTCAGGTTATTATGAGTTGCGAAATGCTTACCGTACGGAAGGAACTGGATTGAACTTGAAATTCGGTGCTATTTTCCGTCCGATAGAAGATTCTCCGTTCCGCTTTGGTCTGGCCATTCATACGCCTACCTGGTACAGTTTAACCGACAAATATTCTTCGGAGATTTATTCGGAACTGAATTATAAATTCGCGAATGAAGCTGACAATACGCAGTTCAAGGCTGATGAACGGACGATAGATTATGCTGGAGAGTCTCTGCAGGATTATCGGTTGGTGACTCCGTGGAAATTCAATGTCAGCGCAGGAACTACTTTGGGAGGAATCATGGCTTTAGGTGCAGAATATGAATATGCAGGCTATAATGCTTCTCGGATGTATTACAACGACGGGACTCCAATGGAGAACCAGAATGAGTACACCAAGTCTATCCTGAAAGGACAACATACACTGCGTGTGGGAATGGAAACACGTATCTCTTCGGCTTTCAGCGTAAGAGCAGGTTATAACTATTCTACTTCGGCCTTTAAGTACGGAGCATACAAATCGCTGAATGCAAACGATATGCGTACGGATACGGAATATATGAATGACTTGGCCCGTAATACGGTAACCGTGGGCTTAGGTTATAGAGGAAAATGGTTCTATACGGATTTGGCATATAAATATGACATATATAAATCCGATTTTTATGCCTTCAGTGATGAGGCTTTGCCAGCCACAAAGGTTACCAATGAACGTCATCAGCTGTTGCTGACATTGGGCGTTCACTTCTAAGCGTTCATTGTGTTTGTTTTATTTTAATATGGGAGTTGCTTTTGTTGATCGAGGCAGCTCCCTTTTTTATTCTTTTTTGTCGCGGTATTCTTTCTTTTTCCAGAAATTGAATCCCATGTAGATACGCAGGCTTCCAAAAGAGTTGGTCATGGAGAAAGTGGGTTTCCGGTAATCATAGGTGTGGAGTACGAGGGAGGCTCCTACATAATATTTGCTGTTGTTCCAGGTGATTCCGGCACGGGTAATCAAATCGAAATTGATGTCTCTGATCCATTGGGTCCAGTTGGTTCCACTTTGGGTAGGCTGGTCGTTGATGCGGGCCTTTTTGTAGGCGATGGCTGGAAGCAAGGAAATGTTCAGCAGACAGTTCTTGGCAAATACCCAGTTGTAGCCATAACCAACGCTGAGGTTGTAATCAGTGTAGCGCAGGCTGTGGAATTTCAGGGAGGAGCTGAGCTGTTGCTGCATCTCATCGGGCAGTTGGGTGTAGTCGAAGGAGATGTTGTGTTGTGAATAGGAGAATCCGGCCAGCAGAGAACCGCAACTTTTCCGCTGGTTGGTCGACTGGCTGTAGGCTGCAGGGTAGGAGAAACGTTTGTGGTTGAAAATCCAGTAGGCATTCAGTCCCTTGATGTTGCTTTGGAAGCCGTTGAACTGCGTGTTTGTATAGTCCTTGCTCAGACTGAAATTTTCGTACGAAGAAATTTTGAAATCACTGCCTGTTTTCCGGTAGTAAAGGTCTACTCCAAATTTGGCGCTGTACAGGTTGAATACAATTTCTTTTCGGGGAGCTTTGTTCTTTCCTTTTCCTAAAAGGTCTTTGATATCAAACGAAAGTCCCAAAAAAATCCATCTCCATCCGAAGTAGATTCCCAGCTTGGTGTTGATGTGGGGGGCAAAACTCAGGCTTTGTCCGTCGTTGCTACCAAGGCGGTAGTGCTCATACCAGGAGCTTTGTTCCAGCATGAAAGCTAGGTTGTATTGGTTAGGAGAGATATAAGTGGTATCTATTGTGTTTAACTTAATCCCGGCTTTTTTTATTTCATTCCCTGTGAATTTGATGGAACGTACAATGCCGTTGCTCAAACTGCCCAATGAAAGGCGTGGAAAGGAGATGAGTTTAGGCTTGTCATGGGCCACACTGTCCTGCTTCTCTGCTTGAGCTAGACTATGAGCCGGGCAGAAAAGGAATAGAGACAGTATGGTCAACAAGGAGAGAGGTTTCACTCTATCATAAAGGTTTAAAGTTTGTTCAGGATTCGGTCCATAACCCAGTTCGTGGGAGTGGCACTGATTCCGTCGCAGGTGCAGACTGCTTTTCCTTGCAGGTGTTCTACTACAGCCTTAATCAGCGGCAACTGTACGTGGGGCGGATTTGGGGGAAGAATTTCTTCGCGTCCACGTTCCGTATGCAGGGCAATGGGGTCGTAGGTAAAAACAGAAAAACAAATCATGCCTTTGTCTCCGATAATTTCAATACGGTCTTCTTTGGCTGATTCATGTGCGACGAAACACCACGAACCGGAACCTGGCAGTCCGGAATCAAACTTGAAACAGGCACTGATGGTATCTTCTGCTTCGTACAGACCGCCGCGATTACTCTTGTAGCCTTCGGCTTCGAGGATACAACCAAACATGTCTTGCAGCAAATCCAGCTGGTGAGGAGCCAAGTCGTAGAAGTAACCTCCACCGGCGATGTCTGGTTGTACACGCCACGGCAGGTTTTTGCTGTTGTAATCCAAAGCACGGGGCGGCTGTGCAAAACGAATCTGTACATTGATGACGTTACCAATCTCTCCCTCATCAACCAGCTGTCGTACTTTTTGGAAATAGGGCAGGTAGCGGCGGTAGTAAGCTACAAAACAAGGAACTCCTGTCTCCTTGGAGATGCGGTTGATGCGGGCACAGTCTTCGTAACTGGCGGCCATCGGTTTCTCAATGTAGACCGGTTTTCCGGCTTTCATGGCCATGATAGCAAAGGTGGCGTGTGAGGAGGGAGGGGTAGCAATATAGATGGCATTCACATCTTCATCTCCAATCAGTTCCTGTGCGTCGGTGTACCACCGGGGAATCTGGTGGCGTATGGCGTATGATTTGACTTTTTCTTCTTCACGGCTCATAACCGCTACAACTTTGGAGCCTTCAATCATGTTGAAGGCCGGACCGCTTTTCTTTTCGGTGACTTCACCGCATCCGATGAATCCCCAGTTTACTTTATCGAGTTTGATCATAGATGAGTGGTTTTAGTAAAAATATTTTTTATATAATACCCGATAGTCTTCACTTTTCATGTACTGGTTTAACCAGACATTCAGGCTGTCGAGCAGGAGGGGGGCGTGTTTAGCCACTCCCCATGCATAAAACTGAGTGAAGCTGATATCGGTATCGATGTCTAGATTGGGGTATAGTCCGATGTTGGCTTTGGCGATGTTTTCGTCACATACAGCGTAGTCGATGTCTCCCTCGGAAACCATGGCCATGAGCTGTTCGGGGCCATACTGGTCTATTTCTTTAATATAAATAGTATCGGCAATTTCATTAATCAGGTTATGCAGTCGAAGAAGAGCTGGGGAACCTTTGACGATGTGCAGCATTTTACCTCCCAACTCCAGTTGATTTTGTATATACAGACTGTCTTTACCTTCTTCTCGTTTTCGTTGTACCAAAATCTGTTTGCTCAACAATAGAGGCTGGGTAAAGAGTAGGGTATCTTTTGAGCGGGTGGTTACAATGGTACCTGTAGCTATCAGGTCGTACTTCCCTTCGCTGATACCTTTCAACCGCTCTTCGAAACTCATTTCTGGAGTAACTTCCAAGCGGAGTTTTTTAGCTTTGGCAAAGGCGTTCAGCAGTTCATAATCGAAACCGGAAATGCTGTCTTTGTCTGCGTGGTAGCTGATGGAGTTGTATTCCATGACAGCACGAAGAATGCCCGAGCGGATAATCTCCGGATAGTCACGCGGAGTGAACTTCGGATGTGTCTCATGGTGTGAGCAAAGACGCACCAGAATCAGCAGGAGAATAATCCCACCTGTCAGGTAGAAAAGTTTGTTTTTCTTCATGGCCGTTAGTCAAAGAAGTTCCAAGAAAGACCGACCTTCAGGATGCGCGGGTTGAGTGGATAGTGGGGAGCAAGAAAGTAGCTTTTCTCGCCCGTACGTTGCAGCAGGTTGTACATCTGTACAAAAATACGCGTACGTTTCAGGTGCAGGTTGATGTATCCGTTGATGAGTGGATAGCCTCCCAGCTTGTATCGTGTATCCGGATTCTGCAAATAGAACTGCCCGATGGCTGGTGCATAGTCGGGCGCATAATATTGGGTGAAATAACGCAGGTCGGCTCCCATTTCGATATTGAGCACTCTTTTGGCTAGACCGAACCGGATATACAAGTCGTGGTAAAGCACGAGTTCCGGAAGAGGTAATATAGTGGCATTACTCGTTTTCTGGTAGGTGATTTCATTGTCAAGATGGAGAATGCCCAACTTGAAATCCTGCCGTAAAGTGGCGCTGAACACCTGGATGCTTCCAGAGTATTGGCTTACAGCCATATTGTTTTTATAGCTGGCTACATCATTGTTTGTGTATTTTACGGATGTATTGTCCAGATACGTGTAATTGGTAATGTTTTCTACTCCGGCTTTCAGTTGTGTACGCCAGCGGTCGATGCTCAGTTTTCCTTCAATGCGGGTACGCATGATTTTACTCAGGTCATTATCCCACCAGTAGTGTTTGGAGTGGAAATGGCGGTAATAGAATGTCGGGTTCAAGTTCTTGATATAAGCATTGGCTTCCAAGCGGACTGTATCGTTGAACAGACGGAAATTCAAATCGCCTTGTCCTTCCACGCTGAACTGTCCGGCGTCTTCTCCAATCATGGCAATTTCTCCTAGCACGTTGTAATGTAAAGTCTTTCCCTGCGACTTGATGAGCTGTCCTCCAATAGAAAGCACATTTTCTTTGTGGCTGGTCGGAATTCGGCGCCCAGGAGTACCAGTTATCGTATCGGTAAGTGTGAAGTTTCGATGCTCAAAGCTGGCAAAAACCGTCAGTCCCGCCTTTGCCCATTTGTTGAAACCTTCCCGGAGAGCGATGCCTACGGTATTTTTGATAGAAAAGTTCTTGGTCACATCGAGAGAGTCTTTTCCAAGGTAGTTGTGCTCGAAATATTTTTCATTCTGACTGGTGTCATAAGAAATGTATTTTCTTCGGTTAATGTCTACGTTTACGGTGTGGATGAAACTGGTGACCGGCACAAATACTTCTTTGGTAATCGTATCGTTCTCAGTGGCTTCGTCCCGATAGAATCCCAAGTTGTATCGGTGTGTCAGGAATGCGTGGTATCCCGTGTTGTGGTTCCAGATATTTGACAAGTTGGTCGGAATGGAGTAGGTTTCATAAGTCCGGTTTCCTTCGGCCATTTCCAGTGGATTGGTGATGTAACGATCGTCCGTGATACCCCCGTTCTCGGCGACTTTCAGGTTGTCGTTGATGAAACTGAAATGCATGTCATATTTGTCTCCGTGATAATAGGCAAAAAGATTGCCGTTGAACAAGGCAGTCGACTGGCTGTCATATTTTCCTCGTCCGTAAGTATAATCGATGTCGAAGCCAAAGCCCATGCGTTTGTTGACGTTGACAGCAAAATAGGCTTTGAAACGCTCTTCTCCGTAACGTCCGTCACCTTGTTTGAAATAGGTCAGGTTAGTAAAAGGTGATTTTGTATTGGTATAAATGATGTCACTCGGTTTCCTTACTGTAAAATCATACGGGTCGGTAAAGAAAAACTGGCTGCTTTCTTTCCGCTCGAAAAACACGTGGGAGATGCGTGGAGAGCCCAAATTTCCAAGGTAGGTGTAATGTCCGGTAGGCCCTCCCGTGTCATTGGAATTTTGAAATCCATGTTGTAGCGTGTCTACGGGGACTGCGGTCATTTCGCCAAAACGTTCATCGATTTTCCAGGAGTTGAGTCCTACGGGCACTGTATTGGCATCGATGACAGCAGTGGTATCAATCGGGTTTCCGTTTCGGTCATACCTGTTTCCGTCCTGGCCTGTGGCAGATGTTCCATATTGTCCGTATTGGGTCAGGGTGTTCTGTGCGGGCAATGAGCCACACAGAAGTATGAGTATAGCTATAAAAAGTATTTTCTTCATAATGGGGCAAAGATACAATAAAAAAGCGAAAACGGGAGATTGTGTCTTTCAAAATGTAGGTGCGCTTTTATAGAAATGAACGGGCTGGGAAAAGAGAAGGCCGCAAGGACATTCTTTCATGAAATATCCTCACAGCCTTTCAGGTAGCCAGTATGAGTTTTTAATGAGGTTCAGACTTCCTTGATGATTTCCATTCCGATTTTAATGGCTTCTTCGTTCATTGGAATCAAGTGATGATGACGTTCGGGCAGCGTCTTGTGCAATGCCTTTACTACACTGTCAATGGATACGATAGGGCGTATCTTCAAAAGACCACCCAGTACGATCATGTTGAAGGTCTTGGCCATTTTCCGTTCGTTGGCTTCGTCCATGGCATCGATGCGGTACACATGGATGTCTTTGCGGGTCGGGGGATTGATGATGCCGTAGCCGTCATAAATCAGTACACCGCCCGGTTTTACCTTGTTCTCAAACTTGGCAAGCGAAGGCTGGTTCAGAATGATGGCTGTATCGTATTTGCTGAGAATCGGGGAAGAGATACGTTCGTCGCTGACGATGACGGTGACGTTGGCCGTACCTCCGCGCTGTTCGGGACCGTAGGCAGGCATCCAGGTCACTTCCTTGTTTTCCATCAACCCGGAATATGCCAGGATTTTTCCCATGGAAAGTACCCCTTGTCCTCCAAATCCTGCGATGATAATTTCTTCTTTCATAGGTATGCGAATGATTATTTAATATCTGTAGTATCTTTCAGGTCGCCCAGCGGGTAGAACGGGAACATGTTCTCTTCCATCCATTTGTTGGCGGCTTCGGGTGACATCTTCCATCCGGAGTTGCAGGTAGACACAATTTCTACCAGGCTGGAGCCTTTTTTCTGCATGGAGCATTCAAAGGCTTTGCGGATGGCTTTCTTTGCCTTGCGGATGGCAGCCACTGACTGTACAGACTGACGAGTGACGTAGGCCGTTCCTTGCAGGGTCGCAGCAATTTCTGTCATCTTCAGCGGGTAGCCGTGAATTTCCGGTACACGTCCGTAGGGACAGGTGGAAGTTTTCATGCCCACCAGTGTGGTCGGAGCCATCTGTCCGCCGGTCATACCGTAGATGGCATTGTTGATGAAAATAATGGCAATGTGTTCGCCACGGTTCAACGCATGGATGGTTTCTGCCGTACCAATGCAGGCCAAGTCACCGTCGCCTTGGTAAGTGAATACCAGACGGTCGGGCCAGAGGCGTTTGATAGCAGTGGCCAAGGCAGGTGCACGTCCGTGTGCAGCTTCCTGGCAGTCGATGTCCAGGTAGTTATACATGAATACGGCACATCCCACCGGACTTACTCCGACGGCTTTCTCGGCCATACCCATTTCGTCGATGACTTCGGCAATCAGTTTGTGGACTACTCCGTGGCTGCATCCCGGACAGTAGTGCATCGGGTTATCGTTCAGCAATCGAGGCTTCTGATAAACCAGATTTTCAGGTTTGATTATATCTTCTTTTGTCATAATTGGTTCTCCTGTAGTTTATCATAGAAAGAAACGGAACACGAACTCCATCATCTTCAGGAAAAGAGAGGCACCGCACACGTAGAAGAATACGGTCTTGTCGTCACCCAAAGTGAAATAGAGAATTACGGAAATCAGTGCACCGATCATAAACAACACGTTTAAAACGGCTCTTATTCTGTCGGTATCCATAACTTATTTGATCAGTTTTTCTTTAATGGCTTCGATTACTTCATCCGGATCGGGAACGATACCGCCCAAGCGTCCGAAGTGCTCTACCGGTACTTTGCATTCTACGGCCAGACGGACGTCTTCAATCATCTGTCCGCTGTTCAGTTCCACGGTCAGGATACCTTTCACTTGTTTGGCTCTTTCTTTCAAAGCCTTGCTGGGGAACGGCCACAAAGTAATCGGGCGGAACAGACCGACCTTGATTCCCTCTTCACGCGCATGTTCCATGGCTTTCTGTGCAATACGGGCGCATGAACCGAAGGCTACAATCAGGTATTCCGCATCTTCGGCGTCCAGCTCTTCATAGCGGGTTTCCTTTTCTGCGATTTCCGCATATTTGGCTTGTAGGTGCAGGTTGCGCTGTTCCATTACCGCCGGGTCAAGTTCCAGCGAAGTGATGATGTTTGGTTTGCGACCTTTGCAGCCAGTGGTAGCCCACGGGCATTGTGCCAGGATTTCCTCTTCTGTCCGTCTGGGGCGGAATGCCGGCAGGGTCACTTTCTCCATCATTTGTCCGATGACGCCGTCGGCCAGAATCATGGCCGGGTTGCGGTATTTGAATGCGAGGTCGAAAGCCAGGCCTACGAAGTCGGCCATTTCTTGTACGGAAGCCGGGGCCAGTGCGATGAGGTGATAGTCACCGTGTCCGCCTCCTTTAGTTGTCTGGAAATAATCGGCCTGACTCGGCTGGATGGTACCCAGTCCTGGACCGCCACGCATGACGTTCACTACCAGACAGGGCAGTTCGGCTCCTGCAATGTAGGAGATACCCTCCTGTTTCAGGCTGACACCAGGGCTGGAGGAGGATGTCATGACCATTTTTCCGCTACCGGCGCCTCCATACACCATATTAATTGCTGCTACCTCACTTTCCGCCTGAAGTACTACCATTCCGGTAGTTTCCCAAGGTTTCTGTTCAGCAAGCGTTTCCAATACTTCAGATTGGGGAGTGATAGGGTAACCGAAGTAACCGTCCACGCCGATACGGATGGCGGCATGGGCTATGGCTTCGTTACCTTTCATTAGAACAACTTCTTCTGCCATAATTTTTAGATTTTGCTTGTTGGGCATTTATTATTCTTCACATTTTGCTCTATATACGGTGAGACATCCGTCCGGGCACACAATGGCGCACGAAGAGCATCCGTTGCAGGTGTCTTCCACTACCTGCTGTACAAAATTATATCCTTTTTGATTTACTTTTGGGGTGAGTGACAGTACGTGCAACGGACATGCTACCACGCACAGGTTGCATCCCTTGCATCGTTCTGTATTTACTACAACCACACCTTTCATTTTAGCCATAGTTCTATATCTTATTGATTAAACATATCTTTGTTATAAAAGTTGAGTATATCCATCATCATTGCTCTGGCTTCGGATGCCGGACTCTCCGGGTCCAAAGAGATTGCTTCCTGATAATTATTCAGCGCACCTTGCCAGTCGCCTTTTTTCCGATAAGCGTTCCCCAAAAGATAATAAGCTTCCGGCATGGGTGAGGAAGCGGTGAGGAGTAAATCATTCAGGCAGGATATAGCGGTGTCTACATTTCCTTCATTTATCAGTTGTCTGATGTGATTCAGTCGTTCATTCATGAGCTTTTATATCATATTGTAACCTTACAAAGATAGTCTTTAATTTGGTATAAGAGTCATTTTTACGGAATAAATAGCATTTTTGTACAAAAAATTTTTTGAGTGGATGTGTGTAATGTGTTGATTAATATAATGTTATGTTATACTTCAATTCGTTCTATATGAAAAAGATGCATAATTAACTAATTTTGGTTTTGGGAGAACTAAAGTATAAGTCCTTTTATGGGTGTGATTTCTTGACAGATTTTTCCAAAGGCCTGAAAAATATTTGAAAGTGTCGTTATTTCTTTTAACTTTGTGGCAATTTATTCATAAAAGGAACAACTAATAATTAACTTTATCAGATAAGACCATGAACAGAATTCTTCAGAAGGAGCGTTTTTCCGAAAAAGTTTTTAAACTGGTTATTGAGGCTCCTTTGATTGCAAAATCACGCAAAGCGGGGCATTTCGTAATTGTCCGTGTGGGAGAGAAGGGGGAACGTATGCCGCTGACCATTACTGCGGCCGACCCAGTGAAAGGAACCATCACGCTGGTGGTACAGGAGGTGGGACTTTCGTCCACTCGTTTATGCGAACTGAATGTAGGCGACTATATTACGGATGTGGTAGGTCCGTTGGGAAAAGCCACTCATATTGAGAATTTCGGTACGGTGGTCTGTGCCGGAGGAGGAGTGGGAGTAGCGCCGATGCTCCCCATCGTACAGGCATTGAAAGCTGCTGGCAACCGGGTGATTACCGTATTGGCCGGACGTACCAAGGAACTGATTATCCTGGAAAAGGAAATGCGGGAAAGTTCCGACGAAGTGATTATCATGACCGACGATGGTTCTTACGGACAGAAAGGACTGGTGACGGAAGGGGTGGAAGCGGTCATCAAGCGGGAGAAGGTGGACAAGTGCTTTGCCATCGGTCCGGCCATCATGATGAAGTTTGTCTGCCTGCTGACGAAGAAATACGACATCCCGACCGATGTGTCTCTGAACACCATCATGGTGGATGGAACGGGTATGTGTGGTGCCTGCCGTATCACTGTGGGAGGAAAGACGAAGTTCGTGTGTGTGGATGGTCCGGAATTCGACGGCCATCAGGTGGACTTTGACGAGATGCTCAAGCGTATGGGTGCCTTCAAGGACATCGAACGGGAGGAAATTCACAAGCTGGACGAGCATCCTGCGGCATGTGAAGCGGAACAGAGTGCTTCGGGCCGGAATGCGGAGTGGCGTGAAGCGTTGCGCAAGCGGATGAAGCCGAAAGAGCGTACCCTGATTCCTCGGGTGAAGATGAACGAACTGGACCCGGAATACCGCTCACACAGCCGCAAGGAGGAAGTGAACTTGGGACTGAACGAAGAACAGGCGCTGACGGAGGCCAAGCGATGTCTGGACTGTGCCAATCCTTCCTGTATGGAAGGTTGTCCGGTGGGCATTGATATTCCGGGCTTCATCAAGAACATTGAGCGTGGAGAATTTCTGGAAGCAGCCCGTACGCTGAAGAAAACCAGTGCACTTCCGGCTGTGTGCGGACGTGTCTGTCCGCAGGAAAAGCAGTGTGAGTCGAAGTGTATCCACCTGAAGATGGGGCACGAAGCAGTGGCCATCGGTTACCTGGAACGTTTTGCAGCCGATTATGAGCGGGAAAGCGGACAGATTTCGGTTCCGGAAATTGCGACCAAGAACGGCATCAAGGTGGCGGTGGTCGGTTCGGGACCCGCGGGATTGTCGTTCGCGGGCGACATGGCCAAGATGGGATACGATGTGACTGTATTCGAGGCCCTGCACGAGATTGGTGGGGTACTGAAATACGGTATTCCGGAGTTCCGTCTGCCCAACAAGATTGTGGACGTGGAAATCGAGAACTTGTCGAAGATGGGCGTGACTTTTGTGAAGGACTGCATCATTGGGAAGACCCTCAGTGTAGAAGAGTTGGAAAACGAAGGCTTCAAGGGAATCTTTGTGGCTTCGGGTGCCGGATTGCCTAATTTCATGAATATCCCGGGCGAGAACTCCATCAACATCATGTCGTCCAACGAATATCTGACCCGTGTGAACCTGATGGATGCGGCCAGTGAAGATTCCGACACTCCGGTGACCTTCGGTAAGCGGGTAGCTGTGATTGGAGGTGGAAATACGGCCATGGATTCTGTGCGTACGGCCCGCCGTTTGGGAGCGGAGAAAGCGATGATTATTTACCGTCGTTCGGAAGCGGAAATGCCGGCCCGACTGGAGGAAGTGAAACATGCCAAGGAGGAAGGCGTGGAATTCCTGACCCTGCACAATCCGATTGAATACATTGCCGACGAGAAAGGTCGGGTGAAACAAGTGGTGTTACAGAAAATGGAACTGGGCGAACCCGATGCGTCCGGTCGTCGTAGTCCGGTGCCTATTCCGGGGGCTACGGTGACATTGGACATTGATATGGCCATTGTCAGTGTGGGCGTTTCGCCAAATCCGATTGTGCCTCATTCTATTCCCGGTTTGGAACTGGGACGTAAGGGTACCATCGCAGTGAACGAGGACATGCAGTCGTCCATCCCGACCATCTATGCCGGAGGAGATATCGTACGCGGTGGAGCCACCGTGATTCTGGCCATGGGTGACGGACGTCGTGCGGCAGCTGCCATGAATCGTCAGCTTCAGAAGGCATAATCCTGTAAAAATAAGCTCATAAAAAAACGCTTAGACGTTTGGAAAAGAACGTCTAAGCGTTTTCTTTTAAACGCCTTTACGTTTTAGATAAAACGTCGAAGCGTTTGAAGTAAAACGTCCTTGTGTTTGAGATAAAACGTAAGGACGTTTTTGGAATGAGGTTACTGACGCAGCAAAGTGCGGATGATTTCGCCTGTGTACATGGTGTAAGATTTGCTGCTATCTGCTTGAATATTGAGTGATTTCAGGTCATCGGCTGTCATTTTCTGGCTCATAGACTTTTTGCATTCAATGACTGCGGCCGGCTGGTTGCTTCCCTGAGCGTAGAAGGTAATCTTATATTCCGTGCATTGTTCCATCAGGGCGCTGAGGGCGATACGGTCTTGGGCAATTAGCAGATAAGCCACGTTCTTATTGAACAACTTTCCAAAGCCTCCCCAGTTTTCCGGTTTGATTTCGATTTCTTCCTCGTTGGCGGTCAGGGTGATGCGTCCGTTCTGCAGCTGGTTGTTCCAGTTGTCTGTAAGTTTCGTTACATCTATTTCTTTCAGTTCGCCAGTTAATGCTGGTGTTAGCGGAGTAGCTGCTACGGTTGTGGCAGAAGTGGTTCCGTTGGCCAATACCTTTTGTCCCAGTGCATCGGTAGCCGACTGGAAAAGCTGGTCTTTCAGGTCGATGGTCTCGCGGCGGAATTTTCCGCAGATGGGAGCAAGTTTCGTTTTCTTTTTGTTCAGTGCCATGTCATCGGTAATCCATTCTTCAGCCGTAAACTTCTGTCCTCCGTCACGGTTTTCATCGTACCAGTAGCGGATACGGGTCATAGTCATGTGGCATACCCCGTCGGTTACATGGATAAAGTATTGGTAATAGATACGGGTACGGTCCAATGAAAGGGCAGAAGAGGAGAATACCATGTATTCTTCCGCCGAAGCGGCGATGTCGCCTTCTTCTTCATTGGTATAGACCACCCGACTTAGCAGTTTCCCGTCGGGTTTGAAACGGTTGTTGGCCCAGTCAAGCATTTGCTGGTAGAGTTGTTCTTTGGAAAGAGAGGGAGCTTGGATGTCGTGAGTGAAAGTCACTTTTCCATCGTCCAATGTGACAGCTCCTACCAAATACTTCGGGTCAGTATTGTCTTTTTTGTCTTTGGCCATTCCAAACAATGGCAGACAAGCCAATAGAATGAATAACAGTTTTTTCATGATTCGTATATATGATTTACAATTTAAATTTGTGGGGTGAATATAGTTATTTCTGCCATATTGTTTGTAAAGATAGCCATTTTTTTTCTCCTGCATGCAGGAATTGGATTTCTTATTATTTTTTAGGGGAGGCTGTCATTTTGTCATTTGCGAATTAGGTATGATGTTTGCGGAATTTATTTGAATAAAAGATACTAATGATATGAATACAAAGAACGACGGACGAGTGGTGATTATGAATTTCACGGGTGTGTACGACTGGGAACGTTTTTCGCATGAGCGGAATTACACGTGGCTGGATTGTACGCATCTGAAGGGTACGGAATGTTATTGTGACAAAGAAGGGGCTAAGGCTTTAAAGCAATTGATAGCCGATTATCCCGTCAAAGCCATTCATTTTATTGACTCCGGCAATTATCATTATTTGACAAAGTTCTGGACCGACAAGATTCGGCAGCCTTTTTCATTGGTGGTGTTTGACCATCATCCTGACATGCAGCCTCCGTTGTTTGAAGGTGTAATCTCTTGTGGAGGATGGGTGAAGGATGTGATGGACACCAACCCTTACGTGCGGAATGTGATTCTGGCAGGAGTGTCGGAAAAATTGAAGGAGGCTATTCCGGAAGCTTATCGGGAGCGGGTGATTTTCTACGGCGAGAAGGAACTTTCGCATGAAGAAGCCTGGAAGCGGTTCTCGGCACAACATGTGGAGGGGCCGGTGTACCTGTCAATTGATAAGGATGTGTTGGATGCGCATTCTGCTGCGACCAACTGGGATCAGGGAGAGCTGTCGCTGCCGGAACTGGAGCAGCTGCTGTCGGTGGTGTTGCGCCAGGAGCAGGTGATAGGCATTGATATCTGTGGAGAGTGCCCTACCACCTTGGATATTTTCAAAGAGAAGCAAGAAGTAGCTCTTGATAGCCGGGCCAATCAGGAATTGTTGGATTTTTTTCGGCGGAACCAACTAAATGAATGAAAAAATCCCGTTTCCAAATCGAATGGAAACGGGATTTTCTATTTCGCCTCAAATGAATAGATTTTTCTGAATAATCTCAGAATTACCGAACTGGCATCTTGTCAATCCTTGCCTGATGACGTCCGCCTTCAAAGTCGGTCGTAAAGAATTCTGTCATAATCTTGTCGGCAGTGGCTTCGTCGATGAAACGTCCCGGCATGACCAATACGTTGGCATCGTTGTGCTGACGGGCCAAATGGGCGATTTCCGGAATCCAGCAAAGTGCCGCACGGATACCCTGATGCTTGTTCAGCGTCATGCTGATGCCTTCTCCGCTTCCGCAGATGGCAATGCCCGGATAGCATTCACCTTTTTCTACGGCCAACGCCAATGGATGTGCATAATCGGGATAGTCGCAACTTTCTGTAGAGTAAGTACCAAAATCCTTGTATTCCCATCCTTTAGCTTCCAGCCATTTTTTTACGTATTGTTTCAATTCAAATCCGGCATGGTCGGATGCAAGTCCTATTGTTTTCATTAGAGCATTTCTTTTACTTGGTTATACACATTTTCTGCGGTGAATCCCAGTTTTTCATCCAGCACTTTGTAAGGAGCAGAGAAACCGAATGATTCCAGGCCCCAGATTTTACCGTTGGCACCTACCAGTCCGAGCAAGTTTACCGGCAGTCCGGCTGTCAGACCGAATACTTTGGCTCCTGTAGGAATGATGCTTTCCTGATATTCCTTGCTCTGGCTGCGGAACAAGCCTTCTGACGGTACAGAAACGATGCGGGTTTTGATGCCGTCTTTGTGCAACAGTTCAGCTCCGGCTACCAGTGTAGAAACTTCAGAACCAGAAGCTACCATGATGACATCCGGATTTTCGTCAGAACCTGCTACGATGTAAGCTCCTTTGGCAGCCTGTGCATAGTCTGTTCCTTCCGGCAACATGTTGATGTTCTGGCGAGACAGAATCAAAGCCGACGGAGTATCGGTATTTTCCATAGCCAGTTTCCAGCAAACAGTCGTTTCTTCTGCATCGGCCGGACGGAGAACCAACATAGAGTTCTTTCCGTGGTGGTTTTTCAGTTTTTCCATCAAACGAATCTGTGCTTCCTGTTCTACCGGTTCGTGTGTAGGTCCGTCTTCTCCTACGCGGAATGCATCGTGTGTCCAGATGAATTTCACTGGCAACTGCATGAGGGCAGCCATACGTACGGCTGGTTTCATGTAGTCTGAGAATACGAAGAAGGTACCGCAAGCTGCGATGACACCGCCATGCAAAGCCATACCGATGCAGCAGCAAGCCATGGTCAGTTCAGCTACTCCGGCTTGGAAGAAGGCACCGCTGAAATCTCCGTTGGTGAAGGCGTGAGTCTGTTTCAGGAAGCCGTCGGTCTTATCTGAGTTAGACAAGTCGGCAGAAGCACAAATCATGTTAGGAACCTGCTGTGCCAATGCGCCCAATACGGTAGCCGATGCGTTACGGGTTGCATCGTTTGCTTTCTGCTGGATGTGTGCCCAGTCTACTTTCGGTGCAGCACCACTGAACCATTCTTTCAGTTGTGCGGCTTTTTCCGGGTTGGCGGCAGCCCATGCAGCTTCTTCTTCATGACGGGCAGCTGCGATGGCTTTCAGTTCTTCTGCACGTTTGGCGTAGATTTCTTTTACGTCGTCGAAAATAACGAACGGATTTTCCGGATCACCGCCTAAGTTCAGGATGGTATTTTTGTAAGCGTCGCCACCCAGAGGAGCTCCGTGAGTCTTGCAGTTATGTTCGTATGAAGTGTTGTCTGCCTTGCGGGCACCCTTACCCATAATACATTTACCGATAATCAGGGTCGGGCGTTTGCTCTCAGCTTTTGCTGCATTCAAGGCTGTACGGATTTCTTCGCAGTCGTTACCGTTGATTTCGATGACGTTCCATCCCCATGCACGGTATTTCATGGCTGTATCTTCCGTAGTTACATCCTTTGTTTCAGTAGACAACTGAATTTCGTTGGAGTCGTAGAACATAATCAGGTTGTCCAGTCCCAGGCATCCGGCAATACGTCCGCTGCCCTGAGAGATTTCTTCCTGAATACCTCCATCTGAGATATATGCATAGATAGTTTCTTTTGCAAAAGTCGGATTGCCTGTGCGGGCAGCCAGGAATTTAGCAGCGATGGCAGCACCTACCGCAAAGGTATGTCCCTGTCCGAGCGGACCGGATGTATTTTCAATGCCGCGCATTACGTCTACTTCCGGATGTCCCGGAGTAGGAGAACCCCACTGGCGCAGTTGCTGCAATTCTTCCAATGTGAATTTTCCGATGAGTGCCAGCTGTGAATACAACATCGGAGACATGTGACCCGGGTCGAGGAAGAAACGGTCACGTCCTTCCCATTTCGGGTTCTGAGGATCATATTGCAGGAACTCAGAGTACAGTACATTGATGAAATCGGCTCCACCCATTGCACCTCCGGGATGACCGGATTTCGCTTTTTCAACCATTGATGCAGCTAAAATACGAATATTGTCAGCGGCATGGTTCATTACTTGTTTACTGTTCATATTATTAATTTTTTAATTTGTATGCTACATAAGGCAGACACCGCTATGGGTACCTGCTTCTTGAAATTATGAGCAAAGGTATGACATTTATATGTAAATTACAAAGTGGAAGTAAGTTATTTATTTCACATTTTTTTACTTCTTGTATTTCACTGCAGCCTCTTCTACAGGCAGACAAGCCTTGTATTTTTCAATATAAGCGTTGAATCCGGCTACGTTTTCTGCCGTAGGTGATACCTCTACGCCTGCATTGCCTGCAAATACCTTTTCGTCGAGGAAGTCGGCTAAAGACTGCTTCTTGTCATTATTTACCAGGTAAGAACCCAGCAGGGCGATACCCCATGCACCGCCTTCACCGGCCGTCTCCATGACAGAAATCGGAGAATTGATGGCTGCAGCCAATACACGCTGGCCTACACCTTTGGTGCGGAACAAACCGCCATGACCCGTAATGCGGTCTACCTTAATCTTTTCTTCGTTGAAGAGGATGTCATTACCAATTTTTAATACGCCTACAGAAGCATACAAGTGAGCGCGCATGAAGTTAGCCAGATTGAATTTGTCGTTGGCTGTACGCACGAACAACGGGCGTCCTTCTGTCAGTCCTGTCACAGGTTCGCCTGAGAAGTAGTTGTAGGAAATCAGTCCACCGCAGTCGGCATCACCTGTCAAAGCGTTATTGTACAGCTTGCCGAAGATTTCGTCCATGTCTACCGGCATGCCCATCAGTTCCTGGTATTCCTTGAACAGGTTGACCCATGCGTTCAGGTCGGAAGTACAGTTGTTGCAGTGTACCATGGCTACCAGACTACCGTCGGGAGTAGTCACCATATCAATCATTTCATACGGTTTTGACAGGTCTTTTTCCAGTACAATCATAGAGAAGGAAGAAGTACCGGCTGAAACGTTACCAGTCCGCTGTTTTACGGCATTGGTGGCCACCATGCCTGTGCCCGCATCTCCTTCCGGAGGACATACAGGAATGCCTGCCTTCAAGTGGCCGGATACATCCAGCTTCTTGGCACCTTCTTCGGTCAGGCAACCGGCATTTTCTCCGGCCAGCAAGACTTTAGGCAGGATGTCGGTCAGTTTCCAGCTGAATCCGTAGGGAGCCACCAGTTTGTCGAACTTAGCCACCATTTCGGCAGAATAGTTCTTTGTGGCAGGGTCGATAGGAAGCATACCGGACGCATCACCGATACCCAGTACCTTTTCACCGGTAATCTGCCAGTGTACATAGCCGGCAAGTGTGGTAAGGAACGTGATGTCTTTTACGTGCTCTTCCTTGTTCAGGATGGCCTGATACAGGTGAGAGATACTCCATCTCAGAGGAATGTTATAGACGAACAGTTCAGACAGTTCGGCCGCAGCTTTTCCAGTGTTGGTATTTCTCCAGGTGCGGAAAGGTACCAGAATTTCAGCCTTGTCATTGAAAGGCATATAGCCGTGCATCATGGCACTGATACCGATGGCTGCCAGCGTTTCGATTTCTATGCCATATTGTTTTTTTACGTTAGCGCGAAGATCGGCGTAGCAATCTTGTAGCCCAGCCCAGATAGCTTCAATGCTGTAGGTCCAGAGTCCGTCTACCAACTGGTTTTCCCACGTATGACTACCTTGTGCGATGGGTTTGTTTTCCTGGTCAATCAAGACAGCTTTGATTCGGGTGGAACCGAATTCAATACCCAAAATGGCCTTGCCTGCCTCAATGGTTGACTTAGCATCTGATTTCATATCAAAATCAACAATTTAAAGTTAAGAAATAAAGCAATAGGAAAAATTAAAAGTGCTGCCAGAAAGAAGGTTTCTGTCCAGCACTTTTAATGAAACTGACAAAGTATTAGCAGAGTGCTTTGTTCAGCATGTAGTATACTTCGTTCATGCGAAGTTCTTTCTTGAATTCACCGATGGTAGTGTCTTTGTTGATATGTACCATTTCAATACCGGCGATTTCAGCATAGTCTTCCCAGTATTCTGCAGTCAGGTCGTATGAGAAGCAAGAGTGGTGTGTACCACCAGCCAAGATCCATGCACCCGCACCGATTTCGAAGTTAGGCATCGGTTTCCAAAGAGCAGAAGCAACCGGCAATTTAGGCAGCGGTTTCGGTTCGATGCATTCTACGTCGTTTACAATCAGACGGAAACGGTTGCCCAGGTCTACTACTGTAGCTGTACATCCTGTACCTACCTTAGAAGTGAAGACAAGACGTGCAGTCTGGCTCTTGCGAACGCCGATACCCAGGAAGTGTACTTCCAAGCGAGGTTTCTTGGCAGCAATCATCGGGCAAACTTCCAGCATGTGGGCCTGCAGGATGGCACTGTTTTCACCGTCGAAGTTCAGTGTGTAGTCTTCCAGGAAAGAGCATCCGTTAGGCAATCCCTGATTCATTACCCATACAGTACGGTATAAAGCAGCTGATTTCCAGTCGCCTTCTGCTCCGAAACCGTATCCTTCTGCCATCAGTCGCTGAGAAGCCAAGCCCGGAATCTGGTCGAAGTGGCTGCCGTCTGTCTGACCCAGGTCGTCGAAGTTAGTAGTGAAACCTTTGGCACCTTTTGCTTTCAGAATGGCGCGGAGAGCCAGTTCAGCTTTGGCAGAGTTCCAGACTTTCTGGTAAGCTTCTGTAGATTTGTCTTCCAGTTCCGCATCGTGGTCGTATTCGCTGAAGTAAGTTTTTACCAATGCATCTACGTCTTCGTCCTTTACCTCTTTGTGATATTCCATGAGTTCGCTTACCGGGCAGTAGTCTACATGGTATCCCATGCGCTGTTCAGCTTCCACCTTGTCACCGTCGGTAACGGCTACATTGTTCATCTGGTCGCCGAAGCGGATAATCAGCATATCCTGAGCGTCAGCCCATGCAGCACATACACGCATCCAGACAGCAATCTTCTTCTGAGTAGATTCTTCTTTCCAGTAACCTACTACCACTTTGCGACGGATACGCATGCGGGTGCAGATATGACCGAATTCGCGGTCGCCGTGAGCAGACTGGTTCAGGTTCATGAAATCCATGTCCATTGTGTCCCATGGAATTTCTTTGTTGAACTGAGTGTGCAGGTGGAGCAACGGTTTTTTCAATTGCTGCAAGCCGTGAATCCACATCTTGGCCGGAGAGAAAGTGTGCATCCAAGTGATGATACCGATACATTTATCGTCGTTGTTGGCTGCTTTGAATACAGCTTCTACTTCTTTTGAAGAATTGGCTGTTCCTTTATATACCACTTTCACAGGCAGTTTGCCGCTGGCGTTCAAACCTGCTACCATTTCGTTGCTGTGTGCGTCTACTGCGATGACTGCATCGCCTCCGTAAAGGAGCTGAGCTCCGGTTACGAACCATACTTCATATTGATCAAATGTGTTCATAGTGATTTTATTTATTATTAATTAATTGGTTGGCTTTGTTGTTATTTCTTTTGTCCGTAATAGGCATTCGGACCGTGCTTGCGGCTGAAGTGTTTTTCCACCAACAGCGGATTCATGGTCAGGTGCGGGTTGATGGCGTAAGCAATGCTGGCCATTTTTGCCACTTGTTCCATGACTACGGCATTGTGTACAGCGTCGTGTGCATCTTTACCCCATGAGAAAGGTCCGTGATTCTTTACGAGCACTCCCGGAGTATGTACCGGATTCATGCCCTCGAAGCGTTTCACGATGACATTTCCCGTTTCCAGTTCGTAGGCACCCTTCACTTCTTCTTCTGTCATGTCGGCTGTACAGGGAATAGCCTCGTGGAAATAGTCTGCATGAGTGGTACCGATGTTCGGAATGTCGCATCCGGCCTGTGCCCAGGCAGTGGCGTAAGTAGAGTGGGTGTGTACCACTCCGCCGATTTCAGGGAAAGCTTTGTAGAGAGCCAGATGAGTAGGGGTGTCGCTTGAAGGGCGCAAATCGCCTTCTACTACGTTTCCTTCCAAATCGACTACTACCATATCCTCAGCTTTCATTTCATCGTAAGACACTCCGCTAGGTTTGATGACTACCAGTCCGCTTTCACGATCGATGGCAGATACATTTCCCCACGTAAAAATCACCAGTCCGTGCTTTACCAAATCCAGGTTTGCATGGAAAACTTCTTCTTTTAGTGCTTCTAACATGTGATTAAAGTTTAAATTTCGGGTCCTTCTGATAGGCCTTGTCATTGAATTTATAGAGAGAGGCGCCTCTTCTGGATCCTGTTTTATCTATTTTATTAGTTTTTTCAATAAATCCCATTTCTGCGATACGTTTGCGGAAATTGCGCTTGTCCATCGGCTCGCTGTAGATGGCTTCATACAAGCTTTGCAGCTGGGTCAAGGTGAACAGCTCGGGAAGCAGGTTGAAGCCGATGGGGGCTCTTGATGCCTTCTGGCGCATGATGGCACGTGCTTTCTCCACCATCTCGTTGTGATCGAAAATAAGTTCGGGAATTTCATTGATGTTTATCCAATGCGCATTGTGTTGCTGCACCAGTTCCCGGTCATATTCGTTGATGTTGATAAGCGCATAATAGGCCAGTGAAATTACGCGTTCTCCCGGATCACGGTCTACGGCACCGAATGCCCCAATCTGGTCCATATATACATTCTCCAGACCGGTCAGCTCGCTCAGTACCCGTTTGGCCGCATCGTCCGCACTTTCGTTTTCCTGGATGAATCCTCCCATCAGAGACCATTGGCCCATTGCCGGCTCAAAATTTCGTTTCAGCAGCAATAAGTTCAGTTCTCCTTTTTCGAATCCGAAAATGATGCAGTCGATGCCGACGTAGAATTTGGGATTATGATTATAATAAGTGGTCATTCAATTTTTGACTTTTTGTTCTTTTCAACTAGGTTTCTTGTCGGTTTCTGTTATTTCTCCACTGTAAATTTGAAGATGCAGTGACTCTGGTAAGTTTGTCCTGGAGCCAGAATAACAGAAGGCCATTGTGGCTTGTTGGGGCTGTCGGGATAGTGCTGTGTTTCCAAACAAACGGAAGCCCGTTGCGGATAGGCAATGCCTTTCTTTCCTTTCACTGTTCCGTCCAGGAAATTTCCTGTATATACCTGTATACCTGGTTCATTGGTGTAGACTTCCAAGCTGATACCTGTGGTTGGACAAGTCAGTTTGGCAGCCAGCTGGTTGATGTCGCCTTTGGTCTTCAATACCCAGTTATGGTCGAATCCGTTACCGAATTTCACTTGTTCGTTGGTAAAGTCTGTGACATCTGGACTGATGGTCTTCGGCGTGTTGAAGTCGAACGGAGTATCTTTTACTGCCATCATTTCGCCGGTGGTCATGAAGGTGCTGTCTACTGGTGTGATGCTGTCGGAAGCCACATAAAGCACGTGGTCGGTAGCCGGTTTTGAAGGATCACCGCTCAGGTTGAAGTACGAGTGGTTGGTCATGTTGATGACAGTCGTCTTGTCGGTAGTGGCATCGTATTGGATATCAATGGCGTTATCAGCTGTCAGAGAATAGGTTACATGAGCCGTTACGTTGCCCGGGAAGTTATTGTCTCCATCCGGTGATTTCATGGTCAGCACAAGGGTACTGTCATTGGTTTGATTAGCTTCATATACTTGATATTGCCATCCTGTAGGACCTCCGTGCAGACAGTGCCCGAAATTGTTTGTCGGGAGTTGGATTTCTTGTCCGTCAAGAGTGATTTTACCTTTGTTGATTCGGTTGGCATAACGTCCGATGGCTGCACCGAAATCACTCGGAATATGCTGGTAGTCAGCTATGCTGTCGAAGCCGAGAACCACATCGGTCATCTTGCCGGTTTTGTCGGGAACCATAATGGAAACCAGTCGACCCCCAAAATTGGTGACACAGACTTCCATCCCCTGATGATTCTTTAAAGTGTAAAGTTTTACAGGTTTTACACTATCTACCAGCGTCTCAAAATTGGCTGGGTCCAAACCCGATAAGGTCAGTTTGGGAGCTTCTTGTTTTTGACTGCATCCGCAGAAAAAAATTAAAGCAGCACTCATGCCTAGAAGTGATTTCTTCATGCTTTTCATAAATTTATATTTAATATTATTTGTGTGGTGTAAAAGTAACACTTAAAATGATTGGTTGTTCTTTTTTTCAAATGTTTTTCAACATAGAATGCATGTTTTTCGATAGTTTCTATATAAAAAAGGAAGAGGATACGCAATCTTCTGCATACCCTCTTCTATTATAAGTTGTTGTTTTTTGGATTACCAGAAATATGCATAGAACAATGCGCACAGTACCACAACGCCCAATGTGGCAATAACATCCCACATATTCCAGCTTTCGCGGATGGCTTTCTTGTAGTCGCCTGTGAATGTGATGGCGGCAATCTGTTCAGATGTTGGTTTGGCAGTAAACATGGATACCACGTACATCAGAATGACGATGAATACAAGTAACCATACTTCGAAGATGAGCCAGTTGGTTTGCCAGAACCAAGAGGTGTATTCCCAGAATGCACCGTCCATGACAGCTTTGCCTGAGTCGGTGATTACATTGGTCAGCAAACGTACCATACCGATGAGGAAACCGCCAATAAGGCCCCATTCTCCGGCTTTCGGAGTGATGCGTTTAGAGAAGATACCAAGGGTGAATACGGCTACCATGGCAGGGGCAATCAAAGACTGGATATCTTGAAGATAAGAATACAGGTTACCCATGTTCATCATGATAGGCATCCAAGCCAATCCTAAGAGTACGACTACGACGGTAGCAACACGGCCTACCATTACGTAGTGGCTTTCACTCATACCTTTTTTCATCGGTTTGTAGAAGTCTTCTGTAAATAAAGTGGCGCAGCTGTTGAAGAAGGCAGCCAAAGAAGCTACAAGGGCACAAATGAAACCGATTGTGACGATACCTTTCACACCGGCTGGCAGGATGTTTTTGACCATCATGGCGAAGGCGCCGTCCGTGTCATGTGTGTTGGTGATGTCCATAACGATGTTGCTGCCGGTCTTTTGAGAGAGTGCGAAAGCTACCATACCCGGAATCAGGAACATGAATACAGGTAGCAGTTTGAAATAGCCGGCTGCGATTGTACCGCGGCGTGCGCGAGCCATGACTTTGCGGTTGTCTTCTCCTTTGGTTTGTCCGAGTACACGTTGTACGATATGCTGGTCAGTACACCAGTACCAGAAGCCGATGATGGAGGCTCCAAGGAAGACTACGTAGCCAGGGAACTGCGGATACATGGGGTCGGCAGGGTCGGTGTGGAACATGTGGGTTGTCCCGAAGCCGTCGTGTGCGGCGTTACAAGCGGCCATCATTTGTGACCATCCTTCTGCGATGCTGCCGTCTCCAAGCATATTCAGACCAAGGAACAAAACGAGGAACGAACCAATAATCAATATCGGGGTTTGGATGGCAGAAAGTGTCATTACACCTTTCATACCACCGAAAACTGTGAATACGGCTGTAATGAAAATAAGACCGAGTGCACCCCACCAAAATGGAAGTCCAAGCAAATATTCAAAGAAAATACCACCGGTGAATGCTGTTACGGATACCTTTGTCAGCACGTAGGCAATCAGAGTGATGATGGACAACCATGAACCAGTGCGCTGGGTATAGCGGAATTTCAGAAAGTCAGGCATGGTGATGATTTTACCCATTTTGTTATTTAATAGCTGGTAAAAAGGCACGAACAGCCATCCAAGGATAAGAATCATCCAGCCTTGCATTTCCCAGTGTGCCATTCCTACACCGTCTTTCGCACCCGTACCAGCCAATCCTACCAGGTGTTCAGAACCGATATTTGCTGCAAAGATGGCGGCACCGATGATATACCAAGGTTCTCCTTTTCCGAAAAGGTAATCCTGACTGTCTGCACCTTTCATCTTTTCATGGTCCTTTTTAATTGTACGGTAAACAGCCCATACAATAGCCATGACCCCGACTGCGAGAACCAACCAGTCGAGCCAAATAAATTCAGTTGAATTCCAATTCATAATAGTATTATTTAAATGATTTGTGTATTGACTTCGCGGCTATCAAAAGTTTATTTTATTTTGTTTGTTTTCCAAAGTGTATTAGTAACACTAATTCGACTGCAATATTACGGATAAGTGTAAAAATACACTAATAAAAACTCATGTTTTAGAGCATGTTTCTTTGCTTTTTCTGTTTGTACTTTGTTTTTAACATTTCGGTAGAGATAAAATGTATAAAGCTTTTGAGGCTTTTTACAGTTTCATTCGTATGATAATGTTTGAAGAATGGATGAGTAGAATGAAAACTGGTAGTTTTTGTAGAAATGTATTTTGAGTCTCTTTTTGAAATATAGACAGAATCTGTGTATTTTTGTTTGTAAAAATGAATTTTAGTTTATGGCAATGAAGTCTTTTTTGAAATATATCATTATTTTTTTGTGGTTCTGTTTATGGAATGTGCAAGCAGATGCTGAATCATCTGTCATTCGTAATTTGTCTGTTTCAGATGGACTTTCGGATTTGGTGGTTAATGTGATTTACAAGGATTCGAAGGGATATGTTTGGATGGGAACGAATACTTCAGTGGAACGTTTTGACGGAATACGATTGGAGCATTATATGGTGGAAGGTCGTAATGAGAATTTAAAGCGTGTGTATGCACTTGCCGAAATGCCTGGAGATGAAATGTGGGTCGGTACGGGAATGGGGGTATGTCGTTTGCGTTTAGGTCAGGATAGATTGGAGCGATTGGCACCAGAAATGATTACGAGTGGGGTGCACGTATTTTGTCGAGTAGGTGAAGTGCTTTATATTGGTACTGAAAAAGGGTTGTATGTCTATCAGAATGGAGTCTTTACACATTTGCTGGTTGATAAGAATGTTTTTTCAAGTGCAAATTATGTAACAGGAATTGTAAAAGGAAATAAAGATGAATTGTGGCTTTCGACCATGGGTGGACTGAAGTTACTTTATATGACTGACCGGAAGATTGTTTCATTCTCAGATAAATTAGGTAAAAACGGACAAAATCTTTCGTTCTATAATATAGCATGTATTAATCGAAAAGTCTATTTAGGTTCGATGACAGATGGTTTGATAGTCTTTGATTCTGTACAGAAACAGTTTGCACATTATGTGGATGTCGGGTGCGGAGTTATTTCTTCTTTATCTACAGATGGGAAAGATTTGCTTTATGTAGGTACGGATGGAAATGGAGTACATTTTATTTCGGTCAGCAAATGTAGGATTGTTCGTTCATTTCGTCATGACCGTGATACAGACGGTTGCATTCGTTCCAATTCAGTATATTCTGTATTAGTGGATAAGGATGGGGTTATTTGGATTGGTTTTTATCAATTGGGAGTGGATTATACTTTGTATCAAAGCGATTTATTCTCTACCTATAAATACAAATCTTTGTTCGATTCCAGGGATATGGCTGTAAGAACTATTGCTTTTCATGGAAAACAGAAATTGATAGGTTCTCGTGATGGATTTGTGTTTATAGATGAGGCCAATGAACAGTTTCAAAGTTATAAGATTCCTCGGTTGCGTGCTTCAATTATCGTATCTAGCTGTTACTTCCAGGGAGAATATTATATTGGAACGTATGGTGGTGGAATGTATGTGTTGAATCCGGTAACATTGGAACTACGTGATTTCTGCCCGGATGTGGCCGATCCATTCTTACATGGTCATATTTTTAGTATTCGTCCTGATAATCAGAATAATTTGTGGATTGGAACCTCTTCCGGGCTTTATTGTTTCCATAATGGGAAAGTAATGCATCATTATACAAGTGGAGATTCTAAACTTCCAGAAGGAAATGTATATGAAATTTATTTTGATTCTTCTCACAAAGGATGGATTTGTACGGAAACAGGTATTTGTATTTGGGATCCTTCTTCTGAGAGTTTGAAAAATGATGTTTTTCCGGAAGGATTTGTCAACAAGGAAAAAATTCGAATGATTTACGAAACGTCTGATCATGAGTTGTATTTTTTGCCGGACAAAGGTGATCTATTTGTTTCTGATTTAACGATGACTCAATTTAGGAGGGTTACATCTGGTACCTTATTGGAAAGGAAATCTTTGATGGCTGTGATTGAAGATTCGGAGAATTGGTTATGGTTGTCCACCAATAAGGGTATGTATAGGTTTGACAGAAAGAATCGCGTTGTCCCATATAATTTCATGGATGGTATCCCAAGTCTGATTTTTATTAATTGCATTCCTATAAAAGATGAAAAGGGAAATTTATGGTTCGGTAATTCTAAGGGATTGGTATGTTTAAATGGAGAAGAGATGAATCTCTTGTCTAGACGTTTTTATACGATTGCTCTTTCAGATGTACTAGTGAATGGAAAAAGTGTACAGCAACGGATTTCTGGTAAAGCCGGTCATTATTTTTTGTCGTTGGACGATAGTCAGAAAAGTGTGACTATTCAGTTTTCCGCATTGACATATAGTGATCCTAATAGTTTGATGTATGAATATCAGCTAGACGAGGATGGAGAATGGATTTCCTTGATGGGAAAATCAGAGGTCTCTTTATATGATTTGCCCTATGGCACTACATATTTTAAAGTTCGTCAGATTGGATATCCGGATTCTGCTATGATACTAGAGATTAATATACCGAATCATTCTTGGATAAAAATTCTATATACGTTATTGGTGTTGGGAATATTAGTATGTGGAATCTATACTTTTCGACGTCGGTTGTTGCAGAGTGTGTTACGTGTTCTACGTAAATTAAACGATTCGGAAGATAGAGATATACCAGAGATGGAGAAGAAAGTTGAAAATGATATTACTCGGAAGGAGGTCTTGTCTTTAGAAGGTATTTCTCATGAGGTGGAGTCGGGAACTGAAAAGAAGATATTAGCCCATACTGATGACAAATATCGTACAAACAAGGTGAGCCCAGAAGAATGCAAACGTCTTTATCGTCTATTGGATCAGGAGATGAAACGAAATAAGCCTTATCGTAATCCGAATCTAAAAGTTGCAGAACTGGCCTCTTTGATTGGTACTACTTCTCATTCTCTTTCGTACCTGTTTAATCAATATTTGGAGAAAAATTATTATGACTACATTAATGAATATCGGGTAGAAGAGTTCAAAGCACTTATTTTAAAGGAAGAATATGCAAAATATACCCTAACCGCGTTAGCAGAACTTTGTGGTTTTAGTTCGCGTGCATCTTTCTTCCGTTCATTCAAGAAAGTTACAGGTATAACTCCTAATGAATACATTAAACAGGTTTCCGGGGAACGCCGTTCGGTAGATTAACAATTCCGATTGGTGCTGAAATCCACTAAGACATCCCGTGGAAAAGTTTCAAATAATAAATTGAGACTTTTCTGCGGGATGCCTTATTTTAATGATAATCAAATATATACATGCTTTTTGGTCTTACTGTATGAGGTGAGATTTATTCGAGGTAATATTTGCTCTAAGTTTTTGATAATGTAAATACTTTTGTAGTGTGAAAAACAGAAATGAACTAATTTATGAAAGACCTGACACACACATCCAATGAGCTAATAGCACGAATTTTTGCGGACCATCGCCAGTCAGTTTTCTTCTATGTTTATAAGAAAATAGGTAAGAAAGAAGATTCTGAAGATTTGGTTCAGGACGCATATCTTCGTCTTTTAGAATATAGGACTATGCTTCGTCCCGATACCGTGAAATATTTTTTATTTACTATAGTCCGTAACCTGGTGACCGATTATTTTCGCCGTTTTTACAAAAGACAAGAAGTTGTGGGTTTCTTACAGGAGTTTTCTCAAACAAGAACAATGGAATCTGATAGCCATGTAATTGTAAAAGATTTGCAGAAACAAGAATGGAATAGAGTAAGGCTATTGCCTCGTCAGCGTCGTAAGATTTATGTCATGAATCGTTTTGAAGGGAAAAATCTGTCAGAAATAGCATCGGAACTTCATCTGTCACAGCGCACGGTAGAGAATCATCTGTTTATCAGCCGAAAAGAAGTACGGATGTATATGAAACAATGTATATAAGAGTAAGAATAGGAATCAATATCGTTAATTTAAAATTTAATTTTATGAAGAATGATTTTCTGAAAAATTCATCACAGAGAGTCCTTTTTTCAGCTTTTATGGCTTCAGCTTTGATTGCGGGAAATCTCACTCCTATGCATGCAGAAATGGCCTATGTTCAGTCTGCTATGCAATCCGTGAGTGTAAAAGGACAAGTATTGGATGGTAGTGGGATGCCTGTTATCGGTGCGAGTGTTCTTGAAAAAGGAACATCAAATGGGGTTATTACAGACATCGATGGAAATTACTCATTGAAGGTTTCCTCTAAAAGTGCAGTCATTGTCATTTCTTATATCGGATATAAAACCGTAGAATTGCCTGCATCTGATGCGCGTTTGTCGAAAGTGGTGCTGAAGGAAGATACGGAGGTGTTGGATGAAGTTGTGGTGGTAGGTTATGGTACTCAGAAGAAGGAATCATTGACTGGTGCGGTGACTGTAGTCGATTCAAAGGCTTTTAAAGAAAAAGGAAGTTTGTCCAGTCCGTTAGCAGCTTTGCAAGGACAAGTTCCAGGAGTTATGATTTCCCGTTCTTCATCGGCACCGGGTGATGAGAGTTGGAGTATGAATTTACGTGGTTCGGTATCTGTCAACTCAATAGAACCTTTGATTGTTGTAGATGGAGTGGCTTATACGAGTGTCAACGACCTTCGTTTAATTAATTCCAATGACATAGAATCTATTAATTTCTTGAAGGATGGTGCTGCTGCTATTTATGGTTCGCGTGCTGCTGGTGGGGTCGTTTTGATTACGACCAAAAAAGGAAAGGAAGGAAAAACCAAAGTAGAATATAGTGGAACAGCCACGTTGAAGACTGTTGGTTTGATGCCTCAGTTAATGAGTATAGATCAGTGGGCAGATGGTGTCATGACAGCCTTGGAAAATGATAATAATACTTCCAATAGCTGGTATGCCTATGCGCAACTTGCCAAAAAGTATAAGGGTTCATATATTGATTTGCACCAGAGTGCCAATCCTTTTGGCAATGCTGCATTTACTGATGTAAGTGATTTCGTTTTTGATGACGGAGTGGATTGGTTGGGATCTTTGTTTGGAAGTACTTGGTCTACTGAGCAGAATTTAAGTATTTCAGGTGGTACGGAGCGTTCTTCTTATCGCCTTTCTCTAAGTTATTTATATGATGGTTCAACTCTTCAGTATGGAAATAATAATAACAACCGATATAATTTCCGTTTGAATAATACCTTTAAGTTGACGAATAATCTGACTTTGGACTCATCCATTTCATATAATCGTCAAGAGCAGGTGTCGCCCTCTATGATTGGTTCTGTTTTGACGGTGAGTGTGCCGATGCCTGGTTTACCTCTTACTACGGTGGATGGAAAGCCTTACGCATGGGGTACATGGGGATCTCCTGTGGCAAAAGTTTCTGAAGGAGGTGACAATCGACTGTCGGTGTCGGCTTTTAGTGTAAGTGAAACATTGAACTGGACATTGACAGACTGGCTGACAGCTAACGCTAACGTGGGGTACAATACTAGTACAGCAACAAGAAATCAGACAGAAAATGCAATTACTTATTATAATTATTTAGGTGATACGCAAGTGTTGATTGATCCTGTACAAGGAAATTCATATTATAAACAAACTAGTTCAAGAACGGATTTTTATTCGGTAACTGGTTTCTTGAATGCACATAAAACATTTAATGAAGATCACGATTTAAGTTTGACAGTTGGTGCTCAATATGAATTCAAAGAGTATACTTATTTTGGCGCAAAAGTGAAAGATACTCAGACTGGTTTGGAGATTGTAAATGGTTCGGGCGAGATTACTCTAAGTGGAGATGAAGACAAGTATCAGAATGCCAATATGTCTTATTTCGGGCGATTCAACTATAGTTATAAGGATAAGTACTTGTTGGAGTTGAATGGACGCTATGACGGTTCTTCAAAATTTCAACCAGCGAATCGTTGGGATTTATTCTATGGGGCTTCTTTAGGTTGGAGAATGAAGCAGGAAGCTTTTATGCAGGATATTGACTGGCTGAGCGATTTGAAACTGCGTGTATCTTATGCCGAGATGGGAAACCAGAGTGGGATTGCAAACTACGATGGCGTGCAATTGTATGATGTAGTGGCTGGTACAGGTGCTTATGTCGGTGATGGAAAATTGTCATATATCAAAACCAATGGTGAACTGGCATCTAATTCTCGTAGTTGGGAACGCATTAAGAATTATAATGTCGGTTTGGATTTCGGATTCTTGAATGGAGCGTTGAGTGGTTCGGTAGAGGCCTTTCTTAAAAAGAACGATAACATGTTGGTCAGCATTACATACCCTGGCATTTTAGGGGATAAAGCTCCTAAAGCCAATGCCGGGAAATTCAAGGATTGGGGATTTGAAGGTCAAATGACGTATCGTGGAAACATCGCTGGAGTAAATTATTATGTGGGTGGAACTTTTACTTTTGCGCGCAATGAACTGGTGGATTATGGTGGTACAACTGTATTGAAATCTGGCTATACTACGACTCAGCAAGGATATGCATTGAATTCTATTTTTGGACTCCGTTATGGAGGCAAGATTCAGAATGAGGAACAATTGCAGGCTTATTTGGCCAAATATTATGAAAACAATGGAATCAATATGCCAAGCAACTTGCGTGTGGGTGATAATATGTATTGTGATGAAAATGGAGATGGTGTATTAGATGAAAAGGATTACATTTATTTGGGAAGTGATACGCCTGAAATCTCTTATTCTTTTAATGCCGGAGCTTCTTATAAAGGTTTTGATATCAATGTGATTTTTCAGGGGTCGGCCAATCGTTTTGTATACCGTGGTATAGATAACTGGACTGTTCCTTTTCGAGCTAATTATACGAATACTATCACCTCTTCTATTGGGAACGTGTGGAGTCCGGAGAATCCAAATGCCTATTATGCACCGTATACCAACGATGCCAATATAAATAACTACAATTATCAGGCATCTTCTTTGACTTCTCAGGATGGACGATATCTGCGTTTGAAAAATTTGACCATTGGTTATACGTTTACAAATAAACTGTTACAAAAAATTAAGTTTTTGCAAGGGGCACGTATTTACGCAACAGGTACAGACTTATGGGAAACAACAAAGATAAAAGATGGCTGGGATCCGGAAGCGGCGCGCGATGCTACAGGACTGAAGCGTTATCCATTTACACGTAATTTTACATTTGGTGTTAATCTAACCTTTTAAATAGAAAACCTTTATGAAAAAAAGATATTATTTCAAGGCAGCATGCTTGTCAATCTTGAGTTTGTTTGCCGTGTCATGTTTGGATTTGGAACCGAAGGCACAATTAGGAGATAATTTGGTATGGGACAAAGCTGATAACTTTCAATTGTTTGCTAATCAATTTTACAGTTGGACACGTGATTTTCAACTTTCTGCCACCAATACTTATGGTAATGGAGTGAGTGATGGACCTCATAGTGATTATCGTTCTGATTTGATAGCTACTTCTTCTATCAATACTTATAGTCAAGGAACTAATGTGATACCGTCGGAGGATGCAAATTACACGACGTTGTATAAGCAGATTTATTATACGAACTTGTTGTTGAACCGGGCTGAATCGTTTTCAGATAAGGCTGCCATTGCCGTACCAGTGGCGGAAGCAAAATTCTTTCGTGCATATTGTCATTTTGAACTTGTACAGATTTGGGGTAATGCGATATTGCTGACACGACCTTTAGATTTGGATTCCGAGGAGTTATATGCTGTTCGGAATGACCGGGGAGAGGTGATTGATCAGGTTATTGCTGATTTGCAGGATGCGGCGGAAGCATTGCCGGAAACTGCAGATGCAGGCAAACTTACCAAATATGCGGCTTATGCCATGCTTTCCCGTGTAGCACTTTATGAAGGTACGTGGCAGAAGTTTCATACTAATGGAGCAGATACCGAGAATAATACAGAGCGAAGTACCGAATTATTGACACTTGCTAAGGAAGCTGCTTATCAGGTAATAAAAGACAATAAATATAAACTCTTTTATAATGAAACACTAGGAAATCAGAGTTATCGTTATATGTTTATTTTGGAAGATGCAGCTCAGTGTAATCCGGCGAATCTGCATAAGAGTGATAATACGGAATATATTCTATCGCATCGGCACCGTGATGGAGATAAGGGAACTAATATTACTCATGGAATGTTGGCAAACGTTTGTTACATTACTCGCAAAATGGCAAATATGTATTTGTGTTCCAATGGATTGCCGATAGATAAAGCAGGTGATTTATTTAAAGGATATTCTGGTGCTACTACAGAATTCCAGAATCGTGACAACCGTATGACTAATACCTTGATTCAGCATGGACAGAAATATTGGAATAATGATGGTAAATGGCGCACTACTTGGAATGATGAGGATTTGAATAATAGTTTGGTGATGGATGTACGTTCAAACAGTGGTTATCAAAATTATAAATGGTGTGTAGAACGTCAGGTGGCCGATTATTATGAGTCGATTGATTATCCGGTAATTCGTTATGCTGAAGTCTTGTTGAACTATGTGGAGGCCGTTTATGAGTTGCAGGGCAATATCAGTAATAGTGATTTGCAGTATCTGAATCAGGTACGTACGCGGGTAAATCCGGATATGCCGGAATTGACCAATGAATTTGTCAGTCAACATGGATTGTCTATGCGTGAAGAAATTCGTAGGGAACGTACGGTAGAGTTGTTCCTGGAAGGATTCCGAATTGATGATTTAAAGCGCTGGGCTACGGCTCCTGAAGAAATGCCTCAGGATCAGCTTGGGGTACAGGTAAAAGGTACTTGGTTTGAAACAAACTGGTCGGCGCAGTCTCGTCAGTTAAATAGTGATGGATGCATTATCTTATATGACGGACGTGTATGGGATGATAAATTGTATTTGTATCCATTACCTTCCGATCAATTGCAGTTGAATCCACAATTGGGACAGAATCCGGGGTGGACTAATAATTAAATTCATGTGTATTCACTTTAAAAGGATTTTATGATGATATCTAATTTATATAGAAAATTAAATGCCCTGTTGTTAGGGGTAACAGCTGTCACGATGATGGCTTGCCAGGAAGATGAAACAGGTGATTTGTATGAAGCTATTTATCCGAAATCAATCACACTTGATATTCCGGAAAGTGTAAGACCTTTGATTTATCAGGATGAGAACGGTACCAATGTTTTGCCTTTGCTGAAGGGAGAAGAAGTGCAATTGGGCTATACTATACTTCCTGAAAATATTACTTTTAATGAAGTTGCTTGGTCTTCAAGTGATGAAAATGTGGCTACTGTAGATGAAAATGGAAAAGTGAAGGCTGTCAATGGAAACGGAAGTACCTATTCCATCGTGCAGGTGTCTCCTTCCGTCTTTTTTACTGGAAGCGGTATATACAGCACCCTGAAAGTAATGGTTTCAGATGAACTGATACAAGCTGAAAATATTTCTTTGTCGTCAGAAGCTGATCAAGTGTATATGGGGGAGAGTATGCAACTGCATTATACTATCTTTCCTGAAAACACAACTTATAAAACTGTGAGATGGAGCAGTTCGAATGAATCTGTAGCAACGGTGGATGAGAATGGTGTGGTTACAGCGCATGTCATTGATGCAAATACAGAAACAGTTACCATCACGGCTTCAGCTTTGGATGGTTCACAGGTATATGCAGACAAACAACTGAAGATAATGAAAATTGTTCAACCGGAGGATGTGGCCATAGATCAAAGCTATTCGATTGAACAAAATTATTTGTGGGCTATTACGGATAAAACAGTTAAATTATCTTATACCACAACGCCTTCTGATTGTACAACATCCTTGATACAGTGGACTTCAAGCAATGAGGAAATCGCTACTGTTAGTCAGGGAGTGGTATCCTTTAATCAGAATGGAGTGTTTGGAGATGTGACGATTACGGCAACGTGTCCTGAAACTGGGAAAACTTCTTCTATCAATTTACGCTTGGAAGAAGGTCTGGTACGTGAATTGTTCCATGATGAGAATAATTATACATGGTATAATGCGAAACAAAGTAATAGTGGAACGGAATCGTCTCACGTATGGCATGATGGGTATGTAACTGTGACTACTTATGCACAAAGTGCTACCAAGCAACGTGGTGACTTTAAATGCTGGAGTCCGAAAACCTGGTTGCATGCTGGTAAGTATCCTATTTTTGCTATCCGCATGGAAGATGTGGCCGATAAATATAAAGACGAGGGTGTGACTGCACGTAATATTAATTTGGATGCTTCTGGAACATGTGGAGGAGCTAATTTTAGTGGAAATCTAGGTGGTTCGAACAACAAGTATAAATATAATTATAAATGTAGTGATGGCAGTCGTGTGTTTGTTTACGATTTGTCTTCTCAATCATGGGCCAATGGTGGCTTGTTGCCTACTACTTCTGTAGCAGAGTTCACGACTTTACAGTTCAAATATGCTGATATTGCAACGATTGACCATCAGATTCAATATAATGTATATTGGGTACAGACCTTTAAGAGTCTGGATGATTTGAAAGCCTATCTGGATAAGGAAGGGTTGACTTATGAAGAATGAAAATTATAAAACAAAGGAACTATGATAAAAACAGTCAAGTTATTTGCAGGAGCAACGCTACTTATGGTAGCGTTCTCTTCCTGCTATGAGAATGAATATGGCGTAGTAGATCTTACGATGCCTGAAGATAATCCTAATGTAACTGTAGCGGGTGAGTATGTATACAATCATCCTTGCGCAATGTACAATGAAGCCGATTTCGTGCGTGTCAAAAAAATGCTGGACGAGGGAACGTCACCGGTCGAAGTGGAAACAGAATTTACAAATTTGAAGAATAGTCCGTATACGCTGTTGTCGTATGTGCCTTCTCCTCAAGAGGAAATCGTCCGGGGAGATGCCACTGGTACTGTGGCTGGAAAAGAAAATTATGCTTATGCAATGCGAGATGCAGCTGCCGCATATCAGACTGCTATCTTGTGGAAACTGACAGGGGATACGAAATATGCGGATCTTTCTGTAAGGATTTTAAATGCTTGGGCTGACGTTTGTAAACGTATAACTTCAAATGATGCGAACCAGATGCTGGCTGCTGGATGTCAGGGGTATACATTTGCTAATGCTGCTGAAATTATGCAGACATACAGCGGATGGAACGAGAACGATGTAATTGATTTTAAAAGATGGATAGTAGAGGTGTTCGCTTCTAAAAATAAAGATTTTTTGGATAATCATCAAGGAACAAATAATTGTCCGCTCCATTATTGGTCAAACTGGGATTTGGTGAATATGTGCTCGTATTGGGCCATTGGTGTGTTGACGGAAAATGACGAGATGGTGAATTTTGTGGTAAACTACTTTTATTCGGGTGCAGGCAACGGATGTCTTGACAATCTGATTCAGGCTACGTTTGATGACCCTCTGGAAAGTGGAGAACAGATTTGTCAGAATCAGGAAAGTGGACGAGACCAGGGGCATGCGAGCATGTCACTTGCTGTGACTGCCAATCTGTGTCAGATGGCTTATACGCTTTATCAGGATAATCAGTCTGTTCCTCAGTTGGATTTTTTTGCAGCAAACGATAATGCCATTATGAAAATGGGCGAATATATTGCTCTTTTTAATTTGAAGAACGGCACAGACAATGCGAATGCAACAGGACAATGGTTAATAAGCGCAGCTAAGATGCCATTTCAAGAATATAAGTATTGCATTGATTGTTCTTGTAAGGATAAAAACCATGGGGCAGACCAAAAAGTAGTGGCTGATGATGAAAGCCGTGGCACAGTACGTCCAGGTTGGGAAATTTTATATCATCATTATGCGAAGGTAAAAAATCTAAGTAGTGGTTACACTTATACAAAGCAGTTTGCAGATAAGATTCGTCCGGAAGGAGGGGCAGGTGACAGCCGTTATGGTAGTAATAGTGGAGCCTTCGATCAACTTGGATGGGGAACTTTAATGCTGTATCAAAAATAATTAGGTATAAGTCCGAAAATGCCTTGTACTTTTGAGAAAGAGTATAGGGCATTTTTGCCTTTGTTTAGACTTGATATTTAAGACTATGAGAATAATAAATTGCGTGAAAAGATTTTTGGGGGTGTTAGCCTTTGGGGTATTTGTATGGAATGTTCAGGCACAGGTTGTTACGAATCCAGACATTCAACGTACGGGTATGGCACATAATGATGATTATACAGTGAGGGTACGGGTACCGGATGAAGAGTGGCAGGATTTGTTTGAATACAATGTACAGGTAGACATGGACAAGATACAAGATGCTTCCATGGTGCAATTTGACATGAATGGAAAGGTAGAGGTGATGGTAAAAAAGAATAACGGAAATTTCCGGGATGTTTCCATACGTCCACATCATAATCAGATAGCGTATAGACGGGTAGGGGATGCCATTCTTTTTACATTGGACAAACCTCAGCATCTTTCTATAGAATTTGATGGAGACAGGTTGCATAATTTGCATTTATTTGCAAATCCCTTGGAGACAGAAACTTATATTGCAGCGTCAAAAAAGGTTATGTATTTTGGCCCAGGAATACATCGTCCGGATGATTTGCCTAATAATCAGATTCGCATACCTAGTCATACTACCGTTTATTTGGCTTATGGAGCAGTAGTTAAAGCCAAACTGTTAGTTGATCATGCGGAGGATGTTCGGATTATAGGTCGCGGAATATTGGACCATCCCGTTCGTGGCATTGAGATTACAAATTCCAGAAATGTATATGTAGAAGGGATTACAGTCGTAAATCCTGATCATTACACAATCTTTGGTGGTGGCTCTCAGGGGATTACTATAAAAAACTTGAAGTCTTTTAGTTGCAAGGGATGGAGTGATGGGATTGACCTGATGTGCTGTCGGGATGTGGTGATTGATCAGGTTTTCATGCGTAATAGTGACGATTGCATTGCTTTGTATAATCATCGATGGAATTGGTGGGGCGGTTCGAAGAATTTGGTATTGCAGAATTCTGTATTGTGGGCTGATGTAGCGCATCCGATTAACATTGGTGGGCATGGCGACCCGGAATCTTCTGAAGGAGAAATAATTGAGAATTTGGTTTTCCGAAACATTGATATTTTGGAACACGATGAAGACGATCGCATGTATCAAGGATGCATGACGATATCTGTTGGTGATAAAAATTGGGCTAGAGATATTCTGTTTGAGGATATTCGTGTAGAACGTATTCAGGAGGGAAGGCTTTTTAATATCAGTGTCAACTTTAATCCTAAGTACGATAAACAGCCCGGAAGAGGGATATCACACGTTGTTTTTCGTAATATATCTTATGAGGGTGTGGGAGAGAACCCTTCTCAGGTAAAGGGATTGGACCGGAATCGGATGGTACGTGATATTCTATTTGACAATGTAGTAGTAAATGGAAAGAAGATGGAACATCTGGAAGATATTGATTCGAATGAGTTTGTAGAAAATGTAAGATTTAAATGAGAATTCTAATTGATTAATGGGCATGAAGGGAAAAATATGGATAACGATGGCTTGTTTGATAGGTTTGGATGGGACACTTGTGGCTCAGTCGGCCTATCCCGGACAAAGTCAGGAGAAATTTCAGGTATCACTGGCAGTTCCAGTGGCTGCAGAATGCGTTAATTTACAGGATGTACGTTTGCTCCCTAGTCGTTTCAGGGAGAACTTGGAGCGGGATTCAGCATGGATGGTTTCGGTAGGAGTTGACCAATTGTTGCATAGTTTCCGTACCACGGCCGGTGTGTTTGCCGGGCGTGAAGGCGGATACATGACGGTAAAGAAACTGGGAGGTTGGGAGTCACTGGACTGTGAGCTGCGAGGACATATCACAGGACATTTGCTGTCTGCCTATTCGCTGATGTATGCGGCTACAGGAAGTGAAATTTTCAAGTTGAAGGGAGACAGTTTGGTAACCGGGCTGATGGAAGTGCAGAGAACGTATGCAAACGGGTACTTGAGTGCCTTCCCGGAGGAACTGATTAACCGGAATATCAGAGGGGAAAGTGTATGGGCCCCCTGGTATACCTTGCATAAGCTCTTTTCGGGTTTAATAGACCAATACATTTATGCTGATAATAGCCAGGCATTGGAGGTGGTAAAGCGGATGGGCAACTGGGCTTATGCCAAGTTGAAACCGCTGGATGAGGTCACCCGGCAGCGGATGATACGGAATGAGTTCGGCGGTATCAATGAATCGTTTTATAACCTGTATGCCCTGACAGGAGATGAACGTGATCGCTGGTTGGCCAGATTCTTTTACCACAATGAAGTGATTGACCCCTTGAAGGAGGGACGGGACGACCTGGGGACGAAGCACACCAATACTTTTATTCCGAAGGTCCTGGCCGAAGCTCGCAATTATGAACTTTCGGGTGCGCAAGACAGCCGGGCATTGAGTGAGTTTTTCTGGCATACGATGGTCGCACATCACGCGTTTGCTCCAGGATGTAGCAGCGACAAGGAGCATTATTTTGATACGAAGCAGTTCTCCAGACACTTGTCTGGCTATACCGGAGAAACCTGCTGCACGTATAACATGCTGAAGCTAAGCAAGCATTTGTTCTGCTGGACGGCTTCTCCAGAGGTAGCCGATTATTACGAACGGGCTCTGTATAACCATATCCTGGGGCAGCAGGACCCCAAGACGGGGATGGTGGCTTATTTCCTGCCCCTGCTGTCGGGAGCACATAAGGTGTACAGCACGCCGAACAATTCATTCTGGTGTTGTGTAGGCAGCGGTTTTGAAAGCCATGCCAAGTATGCCGAGAGCATTTATTTCCACCACCGGGAAAAGCTGTTTGTAAACCTTTTCATCCCTTCTGTCCTGAACTGGCGGGAAAAAGGAATTATGCTTCGTCAGGAGACCAGGTTCCCGGAGGAGGAGACCACCCGGCTGTATGTCGGGGCGGAACGGCCCGTCCGTGCGGAAATCTGTCTGCGCTATCCTTCATGGAGCGGGAAAGTGAGGGTGACGGTAAATGGGAAAAAGGTGAAAGTGCCTCATCGGCCAGGTTCCTATATCGTGTTGGACAGAGAATGGCGGCAGGGTGACCGCATAGAAGTGACGTACTCCATGTCTTTCTCGCTGGAGACGACTCCTGACGATGCCGGCCGTGCAGCACTGTGCTACGGTCCGGTGGTCATGGCTGGAGAACTGGGGACGGAAGGTATGCAGAATCCTGCTCCTTATTCCGACCCGTCGAAGTACAACGACTACTATACCTACGATTACCATATACCGGAGGGACTGCCCGTAGACTTGGAGGTGGAAGGGACTCATTGGGAGAAGAACCTCCGGAGAACAGGAAAAGGGCTGACCTTTGAAACGAAAGAGGGAGTGAAAATAGCCCCTTTGTACGACGTTCACCGGCAGCGGTATGTGGTATATTGGAACCTGAAGAAGAAAAAATAGGTCTTTGTTTAAGTAAAAGGAGTTTCTGATACGTATGATAAAGAAACAGCGTATAATTTTGAAAGAGCAAAATAAACAAACAGAAAGATGAAACGTATCGTATTACTGGCTGGCATCTTATGCAGCATGGGGATGGGATATGCCCAGAAACTGAAACATCCGGATTTGCTTTACACTTCAGAACGGATTGAACTGGTGAAGCAACGCATCGGGCAGGAGGAACGGATATCTTCTGCCTGGAATGAGATAAGACAGACCGCAGAGAAGGAATTGAAAGGAAACAGTCTGAACAAGGCCGATTACCTTTCACTTGCTTATCTGATGACGGGCGACAAGGCGTATGCCGACAAGTTGAAGGAAATCTTGTGCAAGGCCATCGAAGCCGACAACTGGGGCAGCGCGGAGATGCTGGCCCGCAAGCCGGCGTGGCGCAGTGACCTGTCGCTGGCACACAAGGCCTATCTGTCGGCGATAGCCTACGACGCGGTATACAATGACTTGTCGGCTGCGGAACGGAAAAAGATTGCCAAAGAATTGTACAGGCTGGGAGTGGAGCCTTTGTTGGGAGACTGGCTGCTGGAACCCACCCGTATCCATTCGCTGAACTCCATGGGGCACAACTGGTGGACGTCGTGTGTCTGCATGGGGGGAATCTTGGCATTGAGTTTGCAGAATGAACTTCCGGAAGCAAAAGAAGGGGCGCAGGCCGTGTACGAATACCTTCCGGAGTGGTTCACTTTTGCGGGCGATGTCTTGCAGCAGAAGGCCAAGACCTTTGATGACGCCGGCGGAATGTATGAGAGTCTGAATTATGCCAATTTCGGTATACAGGAGGCCCTGCAGTTTTATGTGGCATGGAAGAATGTGCACCCGGGTGCGACCTTGCCCGACATACCGCAACTGCAGAACCTCTCCAGCTTTTTCGTCCATGTCTGCTATCCGCGTACGGGAATGTTGTATAGCATCAACTTTGGCGACAGTCACAAGAACATCTCGGCCGAAAGCAGTCTGATGCTACTGTATGCACTGGGCGTGAAAGACAAGGATATGTTGTGGTACATGAAGCAGGTGGAGCAGGGACAGCATCGCGACGGCTATTTCCTGAATCGTCCGATGGGTTTTCTTTACACGCCGGAACTGAATCAGGCTCCTGAGACGCCCGACTTGAAGTTGTCGCAGTTGTTCTCCGATTTCGGATGGGCCACTATGCGTACGTCGTGGAAGAAGGATGCTACGATGCTGGCCGTAAAGAGCGGGCATACCTGGAACCATTCGCACGCCGATGCCAACTCATTCATCTTGTTCCACAAGGGAGTGGACATCATCAAGGACGCCGGAAACTGCTGGTATCCGAATCCGGCTTACCGCAATTATTTCTTCCAGAGCCAGGCGCACAATGTGGTGCTTTTCAACGGACAGGGACAGAGCCGCGAGCAGCAGTATCACGGGTCTACCTTGAGAGGGTATCTGTATCATCTGCTCGACGGAGGAAACATCCGTTACCTGTTGGCCAATGGAACAGGACCGGTGTCGGATAATTTCAGCCGGAATTTCCGTCACTTCCTTTGGATGGACAACGTGATTTACATGATTGACGACTTGAAAACGCATCGCAGCGGAGAGTTTGAATGGTTGTGGCATCCGGGAGGTACATGGAAAAAGAACGGGGCTGACGTGACGATTACGAACGGGGAATCTTCGGTGGTGGTACGGCCGTTGTATCCCCGATTGCTGGCTCTTTCGGATTTTGTGCATGATTATCCCGACGACTTGTACTGGGAGGAAATTACGGCACCTACGGAGGACCTGAAAGGAACGGAGAAATATTATTCTTTCCATTTGCCGGGTGAATTCAAGCAGGTAAAAGGGCTTACGGCCATTATTCTGAAAGACAGTGTGGGGCAGAAAGAGCTTCCGAAGATGGAACGCCGGGAAGGAAAGGACTGGATTGGGTTGCGGGTCACTTATCAAGGAAAGGTGACCGACCTGTATATCAACCAATTGGCCGACGGACGGCTGATGCACAGTAATTCCTGGATTGAAGCCGACGGATGGTCGACGGATGCGTATCTGTTTGCCGTTACCTATCCGGAAGGTACGGATCCGGCAGACTCGAAGGAAACGTTTATGGCATACGGCAGCGCCCTTCGGCGGGGACAGACTTCCTATTTCTCCTCGTTGTCCAAATTGTTCTATATTCGGAAAGATACCGGTAACAAAGTGGAAGTTTGGATGGATGGACAGCCGAATATGCATGCTCATTTCCGTTCCGTAAAACGCCCGGAACAACTGACGGTGAACGGTCAGCGCGTGCAGGTGGATTACAAGCAGGGCGGAATTACGGTGAGATGTAAAAAAACAATGAAACAATGAAAAAGAGTCTGTGGATAGGGTGGCTTGCGCTGCTGTGTGTGCAGGCCGTGTGTGCCGGTGAGTGGCAATGGGCCGTCACCTTGAAAGGAATAGTGTCGGAAGAAACGCATAAGGAGCCGGAAGCTTTTTTGTGGATTCCTGAAAAATGCGAACGCTTGTCGGCGGTGGTATGGAGCCAGCAGAACATGACGGAAGAGACTTTGTTTGAGATGCCTTCCTTCCGCGACTCGCTGGCGGACATGAATGTCGGACTGGTGTGGGTGGCTCCCGGCATCGACCAGCAGTGGGATGTGCGGAAAGGATTGCAGAAAGTGTTTCACCAGATGATGAACGATTTGGCGGAAGTGAGCGGATATACGGAATTGCGTGAGGTGCCTGTGATTCCGCTCGGCCATTCGGCCATGGCCACTTTCCCGTGGAACTTTGCCGCTTGGAATCCGAAACGGACCCTGGCTGTGATTTCTTACCATGGAGATGCGCCGCGTACGAACTTATGTGGCTATGGCCGGGAAAACCTGGAGTGGGGACGGACACGGAACATCGACGGCATTCCCGGACTGATGATTGAAGGAGAGTATGAATGGTGGGAAGCGAGGGTGAACCCGGCACTGGCTTTCCGGATGATGTATCCCGAGAGTTGCATCTCTTTTCTTTGTGATACGGGCAGGGGACATTTTGACGTATCGGAACAGACGGCCCGTTACATTGCTAAGTTCATTCGCAAGTCATTGGCCCATCGTGTGCCAACCGATGGAGGAAAGAAATTGGTAAAAGTGAATCCGGCTGACGGCTGGCTGGTACAACGCTGGTCGCCCGATGAGCATAAAAAACGGGTGGCTCCGGCTCCGGCAAATCGCTATAAAGGAGATGTCCATGATGCGTTCTGGTATTTCGACCGGGAGATGGCGGAACTGACAGAGCAACGTTATAAGGAGCATCAATTGAAGAAAATGCAATATCTGGGCATTTGTCAGCGTGGAAGCCTGGTGAAGTATGACCCACAACTGCATGCAGGAGTGAAGGTGAAGTTCCAGCCTGAAGCCGACGGACTGACGTTCCATCTGGGAGCCTGCTTTACCGACTCGCTCCGGCGTCGGCCGACGGACGCCCATGCGGGAGGAAGCATCCGCTTGGAGAAAATCTGCGGACCGGTGGAACAGGTGGACGATACCACGTTTGCCGTCCGTTTCTACCGGATAGGCATGTATAATCCGCGCCGTACGACAGACATCTGGCTGCTGGCCAGTCATCCGGGTGACAAAGAGTATAAGGGTGCTGTGCAGCAGATGAACGTGCAGATTCCTTACCGTCAGACGGAGGGAAAACGGCAATGCATTCTTTTCCCGGGATTGGAAGATGTGAAAGCTGGGAGTGCTCCGGTGAAGTTGAAGGCTGTTTCCGACCGTGGTCTTCCGGTACATTATTACGTGAAAGAAGGTCCGGCCCGTATTCAAGGCAACGATGTGTTGGAGTTCACGTCGATTCCTCCCCGCAGCCGTTTCCCGATGAAGGTGACGGTTGTGGCATGGCAATATGGTATAGCAGGAGAAGTACAGACTGCGGAACCTGTGGAACGCAGTTTTTATATTTATTGATGAACTTTATTATGAAGAAAAAGCCCTGGAAAACAGGGCTTTTATTTTTGTAGCATTTGAAATAGTTTGTCTAACTTGGGAGCCATGATAATTTCTGTACGTCGGTTCTTTGCACGTCCTTCTGCACTTTCATTGTCGGCAACAGGCATGAATTCGCCCCGACCACAGGGTTGTATTTGGAGTGGGTTGACTTGGTATTTCTCAATCAGAATGCGTACTACGGAGGTTGCTCTTATCACACTCAGGTCCCAGTTGTCTTTAAATTGGGAAGTATGAATCGGTTTGTTGTCGGTGTGTCCCTCGATATACACATCTATTTCCGTCTGTTTGTTCAGGACCTCTGCTAGTTTTCCTAAAGCTTCTTCACCTCGTTTGTCTAGTTTGGCACTTCCTGATTGGAACAAAAGTTTGTCAGACATTGCTACGTATACTTTTCCGTTTTGTTCGCGTACGGTTAGTTCGTCGCTAGTGAATCCCAGTAGGGCGTCTTTCACACTGTTGAGCAGATTTTGCACTTTTGCATTTTGCTGATCAATCATACCTTGTAGGTCTTGAATGGTCTGGAGTTTTTCTCCTAATAGTGCATTCAACTTTTCCTGTTCACTCATGTTGCTTGTCAACAGTTGTTGGTAGTGGCGGATGGAGTTTGCTTTTTTGGTTGTATCTTGTTGCAAATAATCGATTTCTCCGCGCATTTTCTCCATTTCATTGTGACATTCATTTAATTGTCCTTGTAAATTGTCGCCTCTGGAGAGAGCTTCGATTCTTCCATTTTCAGCGATAAGGAATTTTTTTTTGGTAACGCACGAAGTACTGCTTACAATTAACAGTCCAGTCAGTGCAATAAAGGGAATCTTTTTCATTGCTTCGTAATTTTTTTACAAAGATACATGACTTTATGGGTTTTTGTAATATTGGAGCAAATTTTATCCACATAATTTATACAGAAGTGTGGCCTGAAATGAAAAAGAGAATGAGAAATGATAAGTTTCTCTTTTAAATTCTATGTATAACTAAGTGTGTTCTATGGTAGCTTTGTAAAACTGATTACTCTTTTAGGAATACGATGTTTAACTAGTCAACTTAGTCAGGTATTAATCTTCAAACTGACAACTAGTTTCAGTACACTTTAAATCTTGTAAAGTCTGTCTGAAAAACGCTTCGACGTTTGTGTTGAAACGCCTAAACGTTTTCCTTGAAACGTCGAAGCGTTTTGTCTTAAACGTCTAAGTGTTTTGAGGTGTACTGAAAATAGTTGTCAGTTTGAAGATTAATACCTGACTAAGTTGACGGGTTAAACATTAAATTCCTAAAAAGGTTGTCAGTTCTGCAAAACTACAACAAAAAAGCAATATCCACATACTTTGCTCCCTAAAAACTCATCGCTCGGGGAGCGCCGTGCGGCAAGGGGCGGTAGCACCCGTCCCGACGAGTACATCTTTCAATTGTACCGGCATTCCATAAGAGGGTTTTCTCCTCTGCCTGAAAAGATCTCCATAGGAGTTTTCATTCCCAGTGCCCTGTGCGGTCTGGCGTTGTTGTACATCGCTACGGATTTACTGACGGCTTCCTCCGCCTGACGGAAGTCCATATCGCCTTCATTGAAGAGCCATCCGTTCTTCAGGGTATTGTTCATCCTCTCGGCCAGGGCATTGTGAAGCGGGTCTCCCGTCTGGGTCATACTGATCCTGATACCTTGTGAAAGCAGCAGGTTCGTGTACTCCCTCGAGGCATACTGCACGCCGCGGTCAGAGTGGTGTATCATGCCCTCCGTACTGATTCCGTATGCACGATAGGTCTCCAGAGCCATGCACATGGCTTTCAGCGGCCCCTCCGCATCCAGACTCCTGCTCAGGCAGTATCCCACTATGTATCTGCTGTAGGCATCCGTCACCAGGGAAAGATAGGCAAACCCTTCCTTGGTGTAGATGTAGGTGATATCCGCCACCACAAGCCGGCCATTGCCCACAGGCGTGTACTTGGGCGATGTGTTTACAAGATCCCTGTACAGACGGTAGCCGTGTCTGGAATCCGTGGTACGAGGACGGTACTTTGTCCGCCTGAGCATCAGCGAGTTGGAACGGAGTACATTGTAAAACCGGTCCCGTCCTATGGTGAACTTCTCCCTGAAGTATTCCCGGCAGAGTGTGTAAAGTTCCCGGCAGCCCGCCTTGGGAAGACGTTCCTTCTGGCGGACGTACAGGCAGCTGGCAGAGAGTATGTCAGCCTCGTTTGAGACGTAATTATGCTTGTAGTATCCCTGTGCTGATATGCCAAGCAATCTGCAAAGCGGACGCACGGGATGACGGCGTCCGACTTGAGACAGGCCCCGGATTACTTGGCATCGGAGTTTTTTCTTACCGGAATGTTATAGGTCTTTTCCGCAAGGTCGATCATGTAGTCGTAGGCGTCACGGGCCATGTTGGACTGCTTCAGCTCCACTTCCAGGGACTTGATTTTCCGCTCGAGCTCATGAATACGCTCATGAAGCTCCTGTTCGTTCTGACTTAGTTTCTTGCTCATAATGGGATTTGGTTTATCTTCCATCCCAAAGATACGAAGCCAGCGGCTAATTGTGGTACGTTTCAGACCTTTTTCGCGTTCAAATTCACTGTGGTTCTGAGAAGAAAGTATGTATTCTTCCAGATAAGACAGACATTCCGTCTTTGAATACTTTCGTTTTTTACACATGTCGCTAAATAAATTGTGTCAACTTATTTAGTACACTACAGTTTTGATTGAAACGCCTAAGCGTTTTTTCAAGTCTTCTTATGTCTTCTTTATCTCTTCTCAAGTCTTCTTTTTTCATGCTATTTCGCGTGTGAAGGAATATGTTCTCTGTACGAAGCATGTGTTTTTTACTCCGGTCTTTCAAAAAATACAGCCCGAATATAGGCAGATTTTTCCGTGGTTCGGTTACTTTTTCTCGTCGGGAACGGTTCATCAACCTGTTTTTTTTCTGTGTGGAGCCGTACGTCCCTCATGTTTTCCTAACGTGTGCATGCTTCTTCCTGTTTGTTTGTCATTATGTGCGCTCGTACGCGCCCGCGCGAAATACATAATGTAGGGCTGTTTTCTTCTATATTTGTATTCGTCAAAAAATGTCTACCTGCAACGTGTTATTTTTCAGTGGTTTATAAAAATATTCAAAAATTTCCGCAAAAAATAGTTGCTCAGGAGTTGCAGAACCGGAAAAAGTGCGTACCTTTGCAACCGCTTTCGAGAGGGAGAGCCGCTGAGAATGACAGACTGGTGAAGAGAGGCAGACTTTCAAAGGCGCTGCACCCGAGTATCTTACCTTGCAAGGACGCAAGGGAGCGAGAAACGGATAAGCCCCGCGAGGTCATCCTGAAAAACTTTTCCAAAAAACTTCGGAAAAATTTGGAGGGAAAGAAAAAATACCTTACCTTTGCAAACGCTTTCCCGCTGAAACGGGAGCACGAAAGAAAGATAGTTCTTTGAAAGACTTTAGATAAACAAACGAAGATGTAGTACAAGAAGTAGTCTTATATATAATGTATATATGGGATGAAACAAGAACCGTCAATAACCTGAAAAGGATATGAAAGAATCGGTTTCCTGAAGCAGAGACAACAATGCTCGAAAGAGTGAAAAATATTTTACAATGAAGAGTTTGATCCTGGCTCAGGATGAACGCTAGCTACAGGCTTAACACATGCAAGTCGAGGGGCAGCATGAACTTAGCTTGCTAAGTTCGATGGCGACCGGCGCACGGGTGAGTAACGCGTATCCAACCTTCCGTACACTCAGGAATAGCCTTTCGAAAGAAAGATTAATACCTGATGGTATGATGGGATTGCATGAAATCATCATTAAAGATTCATCGGTGTACGATGGGGATGCGTTCCATTAGATAGTAGGCGGGGTAACGGCCCACCTAGTCGACGATGGATAGGGGTTCTGAGAGGAAGGTCCCCCACATTGGAACTGAGACACGGTCCAAACTCCTACGGGAGGCAGCAGTGAGGAATATTGGTCAATGGGCGCGAGCCTGAACCAGCCAAGTAGCGTGAAGGATGAAGGTCCTACGGATTGTAAACTTCTTTTATAAGGGAATAAAGTCACCCACGTGTGGGTGTTTGTATGTACCTTATGAATAAGCATCGGCTAACTCCGTGCCAGCAGCCGCGGTAATACGGAGGATGCGAGCGTTATCCGGATTTATTGGGTTTAAAGGGAGCGTAGACGGGTCGTTAAGTCAGCTGTGAAAGTTCGGGGCTCAACCTTGAAATTGCAGTTGATACTGGCGTCCTTGAGTACGGTTGAGGCAGGCGGAATTCGTGGTGTAGCGGTGAAATGCTTAGATATCACGAAGAACCCCGATTGCGAAGGCAGCCTGCTAAACCGCCACTGACGTTGAGGCTCGAAAGTGTGGGTATCAAACAGGATTAGATACCCTGGTAGTCCACACGGTAAACGATGGATACTCGCTGTTGGCGATAGACTGTCAGCGGCTTAGCGAAAGCGTTAAGTATCCCACCTGGGGAGTACGCCGGCAACGGTGAAACTCAAAGGAATTGACGGGGGCCCGCACAAGCGGAGGAACATGTGGTTTAATTCGATGATACGCGAGGAACCTTACCCGGGCTTGAATTGCAGACGAATTGCTTGGAAACAGGCAAGCCGCAAGGCGTCTGTGAAGGTGCTGCATGGTTGTCGTCAGCTCGTGCCGTGAGGTGTCGGCTTAAGTGCCATAACGAGCGCAACCCTCGTGTCCAGTTGCTAGCAGGTAGTGCTGAGGACTCTGGACAGACTGCCATCGTAAGATGTGAGGAAGGTGGGGATGACGTCAAATCAGCACGGCCCTTACGTCCGGGGCTACACACGTGTTACAATGGGGGGTACAGCAGGCAGCTACCGGGCGACCGGATGCCAATCCCGAAAGCCTCTCTCAGTTCGGACTGGAGTCTGCAACCCGACTCCACGAAGCTGGATTCGCTAGTAATCGCGCATCAGCCACGGCGCGGTGAATACGTTCCCGGGCCTTGTACACACCGCCCGTCAAGCCATGAAAGCCGGGGGTACCTGAAGTGCGTAACCGCAAGGAGCGCCCTAGGGTAAAACTGGTAATTGGGGCTAAGTCGTAACAAGGTAGCCGTACCGGAAGGTGCGGCTGGAACACCTCCTTTCTGGAGAGGAACCGAGAAGGTTCTTGCCTTGTACTGCAGATGAGTTTGTTTTTCGATATAAGAGAGAAAGATGAAGCCGAGTCGGAACGGACGAGGTTGAACTGAAATCATCCAATTATTAATTATTCATTTTTAATTATTAATTGAATACAGTCCTATAGCTCAGTTGGTTAGAGCGCTACACTGATAATGTAGAGGTCGGCAGTTCAACTCTGCCTGGGACTACCTCAGAAAAAACTTCGCTTTTTATTTGCAGGTTTGAAAGGAAATACCTACCTTTGCAGCCGCTTTGAAAAAAATGAAGCATGAATCTTGGGGGATTAGCTCAGCTGGCTAGAGCACCTGCTTTGCACGCAGGGGGTCAACGGTTCGAATCCGTTATTCTCCACAAGCAACGAACTTTTAATTATTCATTATTAACTGTTCATTGAAAAAACGGTCTATGACATGATGTAACAAGCAAAAAGTAATTTTAGTACGAAAGCTAAAAGTATATATCATCCCGCACCCGTTGAAAGACGGAGTGTGCACGTGATAAGGAAAGTAGGAAAGGGCGCATGGCGGATGCCTTGGCTCTCGGAGGCGATGAAGGACGTGATAAGCTGCGATAAGCTGCGGGGAGGTGCAAATAACCCCTGATCCGCGGATTTCCGAATGGGACAACCCG